>JBQELM010000115.1:1027-6463 GCA_052103915.1 Mycetocola sp.
GCTGTTGGCCTGGAGCTCCTCAAGCGGAGCGTGCAGTCGGATGGTTTCAAGATCAAGCAGCTCAATCCCCGGGGCGTGCTGCACGTCGGGGTTGACGTTGCGCGGCAGCCCCAGGTCGATGATGAGCTGGCGAACGTCGTGTGCTGCGGGGCACTCGGCGGCGCCGATCCGCGGGAGCGCCGTGCTGGCTGCGTGGGTTTCATGGGCAGTGCGGAGCTGAGCCGCATCCACAACGTAGCCCTCGCTTGTGGTGCAGGTCACAATGATCTCTGCCCTGGCGATCGCGGAGTGCAGGCCCTCGTCTGTGACGGCCGCAACACCGTGTGAGGCGGCAAAGCGCTCGGCGCGGCCGGAGACGGAGTAGACCTCAACATCGGTGACGCCCCTGTCGCGCAGGGCGGCGAGGCTGGCTCCCGCGTACGCGCCGGTGCCGAACAACAGCACTCGGGTCTGTGCCCAGTCGGTGACGCGGCTCTCGGCCAGATCAAGCGCACGCCGAACGAGTGAGCGCCCTGCGGTGCTGAGGGCGGTGCTGTTTTTGATGGTGCGTGAGGTCTGTGATGCCCGCTGGAACAGCCGCTCCAGATCAGACGACGTGGTTCCCGCGGAGCGGGCCGATGTCAGTGAACGGCGCACCTGACCAGCGATCTCGCCCTCACCAACGACAACGGACTCAAGCCCGGCGCTGACAGCAAACAGGTGCTCGGCGGCATCCTGCGCGGTGTGAACCTCAAACACGGTACGCAGCTCGTCCGGTGCGATCCCCGTTGCGCTGCTGACGGCTTCGATTGTTGCTTCAACGGCGACGGCACGGCCAGCGGTGACGGGTTCGTCCACGTCAACGTACGCTTCAAAACGGTTGCAGGTCGCCAGGACCACGGCGCCGGCGACGCACTCCGAGTGGGAGCGGATATCCGCCCCAATGTTGTCGGTACCGACGCTCAACCGTTCGAGGGTGACAAAATCGGCGGTCTTGTGACTCGCCGTCAGACAGATGAGCACCCCTCGATGATACCCCGAGTTCGCTGAGTGCCCGTCCGCTCCCCGTGCTGGCTGTTCGGTTCACGTGAGTCCTGCCCGCTCGGTTAGCGAAGCGGACCCGTCCGGGTGAGGATAGAGGGGTGAGACTTCCTGCACATCACCCACTGTCCGATTCCCGCACCTCCGATTCGGCGCTTGTCCGTGCCTACCAGGGTGTTCGCGGTGACCGCACGCCCGTCTGGTTCATGCGTCAGGCGGGGAGGTCGCTGCCCGAGTACCGCGAACTGCGGGTGGGAACCCAGATGCTTGACGCCTGCCTGAACCCGGAGATGGCGTCGGAGATCACCCTTCAGCCGATCAGGCGGCACGGCGTGGATGCCGCCATCTTTTTCAGCGACATCGTTGTGCCGCTGAAGGTGCTTGGTGTTGACGTCGATATTGTCCCCGGTCGCGGGCCGGTGCTGGGAAGCCCGGTCCGCACGGCTGAGGATGTCGCACGTTTGACGAGTATCGACCCAGCCGGGCTTGACGAGGGGCTCGCGCCGGTGCGCGAGGCCGTGGAACGCACCGTCGCGGAACTGACCGAGCGCAACAACACCCCGCTGATCGGTTTTGCCGGTGCGCCGTTCACCCTGGCCGCGTACCTGGTTGAGGGCGGGCCAAGCAAGGACCACATCCGCGCCCGGACCCTGATGCACGCCGACCCGGAGGCCTGGGCCGCGCTCATGGCGTGGACGGCCGAGGTCACCGGTCGGTTCCTCCGCGCCCAGATTTTTGCGGGAGCCTCCGCCGCCCAGCTGTTTGACTCCTGGGCCGGATCGCTGTCGCTTGAGGACTACACCACCCACGTGCAGCCGGCCTCCACCCGCGCGCTGTCATTCGCGCAGGACCTGGAGTACACCGTTGGCGACGAGACCCGCAGGGTTCCCCGCGTGCACTTTGGTGTGGGAACGGGTGAGCTGCTTCGTGCCATGCGTGACTGCGGTGCCGACGCCATCGGTGTTGACTACCGCACTCCGCTTGACGTGGCCATCGAGCGTCTTGACGGGACAACACCGGTGCAGGGCAACATTGATCCCGCGCTACTGTCTGCGCCGTCTGCGATTCTTGACGCGCATGTGGACGACGTACTCAGCCGGGGTCAGGCGGCTCCCGCCCACGTGCTGAACCTGGGCCACGGTGTTCCGCCTGAGACCGATCCGACGGTTCTGACCCGTCTGGTGGAGAGGGTGCACGCTCGTGGTTGATCCAGCACGTCCGGCCGATCTTCCTGACAGCATCCCTGACAGCGTTGGGCCCGGCATGGTCCTGCAGCACGCAGTTGTTGTCGGAGGCGGCGTTGCGGGTCTTGTTGCCGCAAAAGAGCTGCTCAGCGCGGGCATCACGGTCACGCTCGTTGATTCCTCCGACCAGCTGGGCGGTCAGCTCCGCACCGCGCAGCTGGGCGGGCTGCGGATCGATGTTGGCGCTGAAAGCTACGCCACCAGGGGCGGGCACGTTGATGCGCTTGTTGAGGAACTGGGGCTGGCCGAGCACAGGGTGAGCCCCAACCGCGCTGGCGCGTGGCTTCGGCTCCCCGTCGCAGCGGGGGAGGGGTCGGCCGTCCCGCTGCCCGTCGGCGGAATCCTTGGTATCCCGGCCAACCCTTTCGCTGAGGATGTTCGTCGCGCCATCGGCTGGTCCGGTGCCTGGCGGGCCTACCTTGACCGGGTGATGCCTGTTCTTGCCATCGGAAAGGTGCGCAACCTTGGCGCGCTGGTGACCCGCCGGATGGGACGCAAGGTCCGCGACCGACTTGTTGCCCCGGTGACCGGCGGGGTGTACTCCGCAGCACCGGAGGACCTGGACGTTGTGGTGGCCACCCCCGGCCTGAACAACGCGCTGACCAGGAACGGCTCGCTCTCCGGTGCCGTCGCCGAGCTGACCGAGCAGCGGCAGCCCGGCGCGGCCGTTCGTGGGTTGACCGGTGGCATGGGTGTGCTGGTTGATGCTCTGCACGACACCATCGTCGCCAAGGGGGCAACGGTTCTGACCGGTCGGGCGGTCACCGCTCTGCGCCGTACCGGAACAAGCGGGGCAACGGCGCTGTGTGACGCGGCCGTGGCCGCTGACGCTCCCACCCCCGAACGGTTCCCCGAAAACGGCTGGCTTGTGGGTCTTGAGGACGGTGAGGTGCTGTCCGCCGATGTTGTGCTGCTGGCCTGTGCCGAGCAGCACAGCGCTGCGCTGGCCACGGACGCCGGTTTCCCCGACGCCATTCCTGGGCGTGATGGTGCCGCCGCTCGTGTTGACGTGGTCTCGTTGCTTCTTGAAGAGCCGGCCCTTGATGCGCACCCCAGGGGGAATGGTCTCCTTGTTGTTGAGGGAGCACCGGTTGAGGCGAAGGCCCTCACCCACTCCAGTGCAAAGTGGAGCTGGGTGAGTGATGCTCTTCCGTCAGGACAGCACGTCGTCCGGTTGTCATACGGCCGTCAGGGAGTGGATTCGCCTGTGGGCGGGGCTGACGATGCAGAGCGAACGCGGCAGGCGCTGGCCGATGCCTCCGACCTGCTTGGCGTCACCCTCGGCGAGGCACAGTGCCGTGAAGCCGTCTGGGTCAGCTGGTGGAACACGCAGCCGGTGGCGGCGCTCGGAGAGGCCGAGCGCCGTACGGCCGTTGCCGCGGCGTTTGAGTCGATTCCCGGGCTGGACATCAGCGGCGCGTGGGCAAGCGGAACCGGCATCGCCAGCGTTGTTCCCCATGCCATTGCCGCGGCCACGCGGCTGAGAAAAGAGGTCTACAACCGCTACATCAGTGCGGATTCCTCTCACGCCGGAAGCGAATAACCCGGTCACACTGAACGAGTGTGACCGGAACCCAGCTATATATGTCCTGTTGGGGATACGCTGGGGTGATTGACGAGCACCAACTGGATCGAAATGGAGTTCCTCCGATGAAAGGCAAGATCCTCTTTGTGGCTGGCGCGGCCACCGGGTATGTCCTCGGCACCCGTGCGGGGCGCAAGCGGTACGAGCAGATTCGTTCTGCCTGGCTGAGCGTGTGGCACACCGCCCCCGTGCAGAACCAGGTGCAGAAGGTTGAGGGCTACGCCAAAGCGCGCCTGAGTGAGCTGCCGTCGGCGGTGGTCAGCGGTGTGGGGGCAACGATCTCTGCTCTGACCAACCGCAAGGCAACCCCGGGCGAGAAGCTTGACGCAACGATCAAGAGCGCGCAGAAGACCGTTGATGAGGCGGCGAAGGCGGTCGCGGATGCGGCGGAGCAGGCACAGGCTGCTGCGGCCGATGACAGCTCAAGCGAGAAACCGGCGGCCAGAAAGAAGTCGTCCGGCTCGCAGGCGTCGGCCAAGAAGTCGTCGCGGTCGTCCTCATCGGCCACGAAGTCCACGTCGCGGAAGCCCGCGCGCGGCACGGATCGGAGTTAGGCCATGGCTCGCGATGACAAGGGCGCTGACCAGCGGTCGTTGCTTGGGCTGATCGGTTCACTTCCCGATCTGGTCTCGCAGCTGGTGAAGGCGGAGGTCGCGCAGCTCAAGGAGCAGTACAAGCACAAGGCCAAGTACGCCGGTATCGGTGCGGCGCTCTTTGGCGGTGCCGCGGTGTTCGCCTACTTCGCCGTTGGCGTGCTGATCGCTGTTCTGGTGCTGGCTTTTGCCACCTTCCTGCCGCCGTGGCTGGCTGCCCTGATCGTTTTCTTCATTTTTGTGCTGGTCGCGGTGGGCTTTGCCCTCGTCGGTCTTCGATTTTTCAAGAAGGTCGGGGAAGACCCCGGCACAGCGCAGAGCCTGCGCGATGATCTCAACGCAGTGAAGGGACGTGGCGACTGTGAGCAGCGATGATTTTCGAGTGACCCCGGAGCAGGCGAGGCGTGAACTGGCCGACGCTCTGAACGCCATCGAGGACAAGCTGAACGTTCCGCGGCGGCTGGGCAGGGCGACGGACCGTGCCCGGCGCAAGCTGGCCGCGCTGGCCGACGAGAAGCCGGTGGCCGCCGGTGCCGGACTGGTGGGCGCTGCGGCTCTTGTGGGACTTGGCGTCTGGGCTGCCGTTCGGGCCGTCGTGTCCAAGTAGTCAGTTGTGTGGGGAGAGCGCTGCCGTGATCGGCGGCGCTCTTGTCATGTCCCGGCACGTCCCGGCACGTCCCGGCGCGGTGGTTGACCACCAAAAACGGGGTGAGCTTTTGCTACTCCGCGACAGCTGAGAGACAATGAGGGTATGACTCAGCCGGCCTCGGACGAGGCGAACAGCACCACAGTTTCTTCAGCAGAACCAACGCCCTCGGGTTACACCCTGTGGGCCGTGTTCCGACGTGGATCCACGCCGGTCACCGGGAACGCGACCACCCTCACCGCCCAGCTGGACGCCGCGAGTGCAGAGCTCGCCGCCGCTGGAACGGTGATCCGTGGCTTCTATGACGTGTCCGGCCTGCGCGCCGACGCCGACCTCATGATCTGGCTG
>JBQELM010000116.1:0-6433 GCA_052103915.1 Mycetocola sp.
AACTCTGCGGCGCTGATCGCGCCGGGCAGGCCGATGACGGACAGCTTGCCCACGCCCAGGCCCTCAACAAGCGGCTCAACGGTTGAGCGGTCAAGCGCTCCCGGCACAAACACCAGCGACGCACCGGCTTCGAGGAAGGCGCGACCGCGGGCGATGGCGTCGTCGATGCTCTCGGAGATGGGACGGTCGCCGCCGCGGACGATGGCGTCGGTGCGGGCGTTCAGCTGGAAGGCAACACCCTCCTGCTCGGCGGCGGCAACGATGGCGCGCACCCGCTCAACCGACTCGTCGAAGGGGCGGAGGCGGTCCTCAACGTTGGCGCCAACCACGCCAAGGGCGATGGCGCGACGGATGGTCTCGCCCGGGTTGTCGTAGCCGTCGTCCAGGTCAGCGGTGACGGGCAGGTCAACGGCGTCAACGATGGTCTTCACTCCGGCGAGGGCAACGTCCAGCGGCATGCCGCCGTCGGGGTAGCCGTGGCTGGCGGCGATCGAGTGGCCCGCGGTGGCGATGGCGGTTGTGCCGTCGAGGGCGGCAACGGTCTGGGCGCTGATTGCATCCCAGACGTTCACCACCCGGAGGATGGAGGGAGCCTCGTGAAGCTCTTTGAGACGGAGGGCGCGGGCAATGGTGGAGTCTGTGGCAGCCATGGTTCAAGGCTGGCAGATTGGTGCGGTGCGGACAAGGGTGCTGCCAGCGGGGCGTCACAGTTGCCCGGTTCGACTCGGTGGTATCCGCAGCGGCGGTGCGCAGGGGGTGATGAGGAGGGGCGTGGGGCGTGGGGCGTGAACGTCGGGGGCACCGGAATTATCATTGAGCCCCGAATGTGGGTGGCGAATTGCCATCACAATTCCATCTCGGGCCTCTATGTCATTGTATTTAATACGACCGATCGCAATAATTTTTACGTGATTCAATCCACTCGGAGCCGCAGCGCGTTCTCTCTACTGGCCATTGGAATTGCGGGTGTGCTTCTTCTTGCGGGGTGCCAATCCGCTGAGATGCCACGAACGGACAGTAATCCTGTTTCAGACGAGAAAAACACCGAGGTGACGTATTCCGTAGATGAGGCCAGGGCTGCTTTTCTTCAGTCGCACAATGATGTCGATGTCAATGATGCCAACGTGACCGAGGCCACTGTTGACGGATTTATCAATGACATCACCGGTGGTGAGGGGTACCCCGTCACTGAGCCCGCGCTGTGCGGAACCGGCCCCCTCGCCGACTCAGGAAATACCGCATCCAGTGACCCCGTCCTCTACAACGTCACACTGGTGGGGCCGCAGGGGGAGGGGACTCAAGACGTCCGGATTCTTGAATCAACCAGCGCCGCAATCACACTTCTGGACAATGTGCGCGACCGTATTGAAGGCGAATGTGCGAATGGGTGGGACTCGCTGCGCGACGGTTTCCGTACAGAGATCATTGCCACGGGTGGTGACGTGGTCGGAGACAATCTGGGTGACCTGGATATCGCCGCGTATCGGACAACAACGGGCGGTGAGTATCAGCGGGGAACGCTGATTGCCCGAAAGGGAAATCTTGTGACCGCCATTGAGGTGTGGTCCAACATTGTCACGCAGGGGGAGTGGGACCTGTCGGCGACGGCGACCGCTCTGGCTGACACCTTCACCGATTTCCCTGCCGACGCGGGCTCTGAGAGTGTTTCTGCCGGAGAAGAACAATCAGCGGATGACGTGATCGATTGTTCGTCTAACGCCCCGGTTGATGAAGCACTGTGCAGTAACCCGGCCTTTAAGAAGCAGGCGCAGCCCGCGTGTGATCTTGTGTCTGCGGACGGTGTGAAGACGGAGGCGTATGCGGCGGCCACGGAGACACAAGAGAGTCCCCACCGCTGCCTCGTGCCCGGCGACGCTGAGCTGATTGATGCGTACCGTGCCGCACATCTGGAGATCGACGGCATCGGTCTTCTGGGCGACGGGGCCTCGGTCACCTATCTTGCTCGGGGTGACAGCTGCTGGGCAGAAACCACCTACTGGGTGGATACAGACAACTGGAGCCCCCACAAGATCACGTCCCCCAGTCTCACGGACGAACGTTTTGACAACCCCGCCGACGCAACAGCGGCGCGTGGGTGCGTCGGTAAGCCCTGACGGTAACGGGCAGGAATTCAGGTCGCGGCCCCTGTCGCTGCCGATTCACGGTGCAGAACCCCTACGGAGAAAAGGTGACGAGCAACATGCGAACAGCTCAGGGTAAGAGACGCGGTGTACTCCTCACGATGTGTGTGATCGGGGCGCTACTCACGACGGCGTGCGCGAGCACGGGTTCTGGCGATGCATCATCAACGCCATCGTCCAGTGGGCACAGTGCCGAACCAGCGCCGTCAGAGACCCCGACCGCCACGGCTACACCCCCGGCCCCCACAACCGACGGAATCGCATTCGTTCACGCGTGGGCTGACGCTGGCTTCCCGGACTCGAGCGTTGAACCGTCCTGGTACTGCCAGGCTTGGGTCGATAACGCACACCGGGTTCTTGAATACGACTATCTGAAAACAGAGTTCTATCGCGAGGGCACGTCGTGGAGTGTTGATGCCGACTCGGACCCCGCCGCGGTTGGCGTGACCTTCACGTCGGATAACGACGGAAGCGACGTGCAGATGCCCTTCACGATCACCGTGGCAGACGCGGATGGGGGTGACGGATCACTGTGCGTCTCAGCGGTTGCCGAGGGAGCCGCTGCTGGTGCCGGTGACGTGTCGAGCAGCGATTTTGTTGCGGAGTGGTCCGCTGCCGGTTTCCCCTCGGTTCAGGACGAACCTGCCTGGTACTGCTCAACGTGGGCGGGCGGAAGTGCGGAGACGATTCGGGACTGGATGAGGACGGCCACCCAAGACAACGGCTGGTCGGCCGCGATCGTTGAGGGTGTGGCGTCGGCTCCCCAGGTGGCCATGGACTTTGATGGTGGTGGCGACAACGGTTCGTTTGCGATGTATCTCATCACAACGGGGCAGAGCGACACGTCACGTCCGTGCATTGATGGCATCGAGCCGCGGGGAGTCTAGGGCTCTCCGTTCAACGGCGGGATGCGCGGTGGGGCGACGTCAGGTTGGTCAGAATTTTTATCGACACCTGTCGGATAAATAGGAGTAGCGTCGGGAGTGGTCCCGCAGCGACGCGGGCACGGAACTGAATCTGGCAGTGAACCCCCGGCGCCGGTTGTGGCCGATCGAGCGCTGTCACGTTTGGCCGTTCCTGGCTGGGTGGACCGTCCCCATTCACATCAGAGAGGTCAGTCAGCCATGAAAGCATCAGTGGTCCGTGAGTTCGGCGGAGGATTCCACACCGAGGAGATCACCGTCTCCGATCCCGTTGGCCGGGAGGTGCTTGTGCACGTGAAGGCGTCCGGCCTCTGCCACAGCGACGAGCTCGCCCAGTCAACCAATCTGGGTTTTGGTGTTCCGGCGGTATTTGGTCACGAGGTCTCCGGCATTGTCACTGCGATTGGCGACCAGGTCAGCGACGTCGCTGTGGGTGACCACGTTGTTGGCTGCCTTGTGCAGTACTGCGGTGCCTGTCTTCCGTGCCTCACCGGCACCGTCAACCTGTGCCTGCACCCGGAGGTCACGGTCAGGGACGGTCGGATCACCGACAGCGACGGAAACCCCCTCATCCAGGGCATGGGGCTCGGCGGTTTTGCCGAGTTCGCCCTGATTCACGAGAACCAGCTGGCAAAGGTGCCGGACGCGATCCCGTTCCCGCAGGCCGCGCTCCTGGGGTGCGGTGTGGTCACCGGTGCCGGCGCCGTCATGAACACCGCCAACGTTCAGCCGGGGCAGACCGTTGCCATCATCGGCACGGGTGGGGTGGGGACCAACGCGATCAGCGGTGCCGTCATCGCCGGTGCCGGCAAGATCATCGCCATTGATGTGGCCGACGACAAGCTCGACAATGCCCGCCACTTTGGTGCGACGGACACCGTGAACTCCCGCGAGGTCGACGCGGTTCAGGCCGTGAAGGACCTGACCGGTGGGCTGGGTGCCGACTATGTGTTCGACTTCGTGGGAGCGCCGGGCGTCACCCGTTCCGGCTTTGACATGCTCGCCCAGGGCGGAGGGCTGTACCTGATTGGTGTGCTCGACCCGTCGAACAGCATTGAGGTGTCCTCGTTTGAGCTGCTCGGCGGACGCAAGCGCATCGAGGGCGTGTACATGGGGTCAACGAACCCCAAGCGTGACATCCCGATGATCGCCGAGCTGTACCTGCAGGGCCGGTACAAGCTGGACGAGCTGGTGTCCAAAGAGATCTCGATTGACGAGGTCCAGGAGGGGTATGCCTCGCTCCGTGACCCGAAGATCAACCGGGTTGTTGTGACCAGTTTCTAGCGCTGGGTTGGCCTCCCCTGGCACATGGGTGTGCCGGGGGACGCCGTGCCGGTCTCTGTGCGTGGGCGCGTGTGCTTCCTTGCGGGCCTGCGGGGGTGTCTGCTTGCGTGTCTGCGGGCACGCGCGTGTGCCTACCTGGGGGCGTGAGCGCGTGTCCTCCAACACAGGTCCGGCCGCGACCTCGGGGAAACCACGAGGTCGCGGCCGGACTGTGTGCAGGAGATTAGCCGATGGTGCGGCGGCGTCTCGCGACCACCATGCCTGTGCCAAGTACAAGCAGGAGCGCGGTGAGCGTGATGAGACCGCTCACGGTGTCGTTACCGGTTGTGGGCAGTGTGTCCGTTGTGGTTGAGGACGTGCTGGTGCCAGCGGGCTTCTCCGACCCGGTACTGCCGCCTGTCTCGGTGGGAGTACCGGACGAGCTACTGCCGCCGGAACCCGCAGACCCGTTGTCGTCGGAGCTGTCGCTGCCGCCGGCATCCGCCGAGCCGTTATCTTCGGAATCTGCTGATCCGTTGTCTTCGGAGTCCGCCGATCCGTTCTCCGCGGAATCCGCCGACACCGTGAGACTCGCCGCTTCACTCTCGACGACACCGGCACTGTTGCTGAACACGGCGCGGTACTGGGTGCCCGACGCATCCTCGCCGACGGCCGCGATTTCGTAGCGTGTGCTGGTCGCATCGGGAACGTCAACCCAGTCGCCTGCATCGGCCAGACGGGTCTGCCACTGGACGGTCGGTGCCGGGGTGCCGGAGGCCTCCGCGGTGAAGGTTGCCGATTCGCCCGCGGCGACGGTGACCGACTGCGGCTGTGTGGTGACCGTTGGCGCCGCGGTGCTGGGCTCCTCCGGTTCGGACGTCTCCGAGGCGATGACCCGGAAGGCGGTCGGGGCCTTGAGCGGATCAGCCGCGCCACCGGAGGAGTACCAGTAGCTGCTCAGACCGGTCAGGAACTGGAAATCCACAAACGACTGCGGCCACGAGCCCCAACCGGCACCGTCGCGTGTCTGCGCGGTCTGGCCGTCCGGAACAGCAACCTCGACACCCTCGTAGTCGGGGGTGACGGTGAACCCATCGGTGAGGTCAACGCTCACGCCGCTGAACGTCGCGATCGTCACGTCGTCCACCGGGTTGAGCGGGGTCTTCTCCGTCGGGTTTGTTATGTCGCTCCCGTACCCGGAGAGGTCGGCGGTGAGGGCGCCAGCGCCGTCAGCGTCGACCGTCAGGACGGGGTCGCTAATCGTGAACGGGGTGAGGCCGCCGTAGAAGTTGACCGACCAGGAGCCGGTCCACGACACGGTCCCCGAGCCGTCGTCGGAGATGGTGGCGTCGCCGTCACCGATCCGAACCAGCTGCCGTGCCCCCGAGGCGACGTGTGCCGCGCGGGTGCCGTAGCTGGCGAGGCTCTGCACGCTGTCCTTCTCGTGCACGATCTGTACCGAACCGTCAACCGCGGCGTAGCTGGCCTGGGTTCCGTCCGATGTGCCGGCCGAGAAGTAGTTGCTTCCACCGAAGGGTGGTGCCTTCTGCAGTTCGGCGTTTCCGTCCCACTCGAGCACAATCCCCTCAAGCTCGTCGGGGGTCTCCGGTGTTCCGGGCTCTTCCGGCTCACCCGGCTCCTCCGGTTCGCCTGAGCCGAGTTCGGCTGCGGCGTGGTCGGCGCTGCTCCAGCTGGCGGCGGTGTCGCCGACCGTGATCTGGAACGTGAGGGGATCAAACTGGGTGCCCTCGGTGTACTCCTGGAAGAGCTTCTGCTGCTCGGCGGTTGCCGTCGTTGGGACGGCTGTGAAGGTGAGGACATCTCCGTCACGGGTCGGCTGACCGACGGCCAGCGTCGCGATGACGATGGGCCAGTTCTCGTAGGCGTTGCCCTCGGCGTCAATCGCCTGAGCGGTCAGATACGCCCACCGGTCCTTGATGATGATCGTCGGGTCCGTGAGTGTGACGTTCAGTGCGCCGTGGTGGCCGGTGAAGTTGACGGTGCCGGTGAAGGTGGCCGCGAGGTCACCGTTCTCTGCAACAACACCCGTCCCGTCGGCGAAGGCGATCAGGCCGTTGTCGGTTCGTGACGCACCGTCGGACACCG
>JBQELM010000117.1:0-1183 GCA_052103915.1 Mycetocola sp.
CATAGACAACGACGGCGGCCCTCCGTGAGGAGGAACCGCCGCCGTGACAACCGCGTGGGTTTAGGACTCGAAGTCGTATCCGTAGCCGCCGAACTCCTGCTGGAAGGACGGGTCGTTGAGAATTTGGTCGTACGCGGCACCAAAGACCGCGAAGATGAACAACGCAAAAATCAGGCCGGCGAGGATGAACACGCCACCCACGACGATTCCGGCGATGGCAAGACCCTTACCGGTCTCGCCCGTCTTCTTGAGCTGGGTCAGCGCGACGGCACCCATGATGATTCCGAGCAGCGACGCACCAACAAAGGGGGCAACAAGCGAGAAGACAGCCAGCAGGCTGGTCTTGCCCACACGGCTCTCCGGCGCAAAGCCGTCGGGCGCGCCACCGGTCGGCGGTGCCGTGTAAACGGGCTCACCGTAGTTGACGGCAGCGGTGGGCGTCGGCTGGCCGTAGACGGGCGGAGCCGCCTGTCCGTAGGCCGGGGCTGCGGGGGTCTCACCGGCGGGCGTTGAACCGCTCGGCGTGTTTGGGGTGTTCTCTGGTGTGCTCATCAGGGCACTCCTTTCAGTGTCGATGCGGGGGTTTACGCGCCGCGCAGGCGCGTGGCGAGGTAGGTGTACAGCTCGTCGAGCGGCACCCGCTCCTGCTGCATGGTGTCGCGGTCACGGACAGTCACGGCGTTGTCTTCAAGCGAGTCAAAGTCAACGGTGATGCAGAACGGGGTACCGATCTCGTCCTGGCGACGGTACCGGCGGCCGATAGCACCGGCGTCGTCGAAGTCAACGTTCCAGTTCTGGCGCAGCTCGTCGGCGACCCTGCGGGCCAGCGGGGACAGCGCCTCGTTGCGGCTGAGCGGCAGAACCGCAGCCTTGATCGGGGCCAGACGCGGGTCAAGCTTCAGGACGGTGCGCTTGTCCACGCCGCCCTTCGCGTTGGGGACCTCTTCCTCGTGGTACGCGTCCACAAGGAACGCCATCAGCGAGCGGGTCAGACCGGCCGCAGGCTCAATCACGTACGGGGTCCAGCGCTCGTTCTTGCCCTGGTCAAAGTAGGACAGGTCCTTGCCGGAGTGCTCCGAGTGCGTTGACAGGTCAAAGTCGGTGCGGTTGGCGATGCCCTCAAGCTCGCCCCACTCACCGGAGAAGCCGAACTTGTACTCGATGTCAACGGTGCGCTTGGAGT
>JBQELM010000117.1:1193-6430 GCA_052103915.1 Mycetocola sp.
CGACAGCTTCTCTGCCGGGTGCTCAAACAGGCGCAGGTTGTCCGGGTTGATGCCGAGGTCGGTGTACCAGTCCCAGCGGTACTGGATCCAGTCCTCGTGCCACTTCTCGTCCGTTCCCGGCTCCACAAAGAACTCAAGCTCCATCTGCTCAAACTCGCGGGTGCGGAAGATGAAGTTTCCCGGCGTGATCTCGTTGCGGAAGCTCTTACCGATCTGGCCGATACCAAACGGCGGCTTGATGCGCGCAGCCTGGAGCACGTTGGCGAAGTTCACGAAGATGCCCTGCGCCGTCTCCGGCCGCAGGTAGTGCATGCCCGACTCGTCCTCAACCGGGCCGAGGTAGGTCTTCAGCATCATGTTGAAGTCACGCGGCGGGGTCCACTCGCCCTTGGTGCCACAGTTGGGGCAGTTGATGTCGAGCATGCCGTTCTCCGGCTCCCGACCCTTCTTCTCCTCAAACGCCTCAAGCAGGTGGTCCTCACGGAAGCGCTTGTGGCAGGACAGGCACTCAACCAGCGGGTCGGTGAAAACGCCAACGTGACCGGAGGCCTCCCAGACGCGCTTGGGCAGAATCACGGAGGAGTCAAGGCCCACAACGTCGTCACGACGGGTGACCATGTAGCGCCACCACTGCTTCTTGATGTTCTCCTTGAGCTCAACACCGAGGGGGCCGTAGTCCCAAGCGGAGCGAGAGCCGCCGTAAATCTCACCGGCCTGGAAAACAAAGCCGCGGTGACGGGCGAGGGCGATGACGGTATCAAGACGGGACTGCGGGGCCACGGTTCTCCAAGTAATGCAACAACTGACCAGGCCGGCTGCCTGGCTCCCGGCAAGTCTAGCGAGTTGGGGTGTCCTGGCCAGTCGGATCAGGGCCTCAATCGCTGAGAGCACCGGGAGCGACCGTGCGTTCCCGAGCCCCTGCCGCTCCGATGATCTCCACATGACCTCCTCATGGCGTCGATAGGAACGACACAGGAATCGCCCCTACGGTTGAAGCATCAAGCAACGCTCCACCGACCCTCCGAGGAGAACCCCATGCAGATTCGCCCCGCCGCCCGGACCACCGGAGCCCTCGCCGGCCTCGCCCTGATGGGTGCCCTCGCCGGATGCAGCACAACCCCAGCCGACACCGCGACCACGGACACAACCGACGCCGCCGGCAGCGGCACGAGCACCGCACAGACCACACCGAGCACCGGCAGCGACTCCACCAGCAGCGAGAGCAGCACCGGCACCGGCAGCTACACCGACGGCACCTACACCGCCAGCGGCAGCTACACCTCCCCCGGCGGACAGGAGAACGTTGAGGTGACGCTCACGATCGCCGACGACACCGTCACCGCCGTTGAGGTCACCGGCGACACGGACAACGCCAACTCCACCCGCTACCAGTCCGAGTTCATCGGCGGCATCAGCGACGTTGTTGTGGGCGTCCCGGTTGACGACCTCAACGTTGACAAGGTTGCCGGGTCGTCACTGACCAGCGGCGGCTTCAACGAGGCCCTCGCCACCATCAAGGCCGATGCCGCAGCCTGAGTTCCGCCTCGCGTTTGAGGCGATCGGAACCGAGTGGGAGATCAGCAGCAGTATCCCCTTTACTCCGGAGCTGACGACAACGATCAGCGGCATCTGCTCCGACTTTGACGGGCACTGGTCGCGATTCAGGTCCGACTCAACAATCAGCAGACTGAGCGCCACGGGCGGCACGGCCACCCTGCCCGCCGAGTCAGCCCGCCTCGCCGAACTGTACCGAGGGCTGTACCGCGTCACCCGCGGGGCCGTCACCCCGCTGATCGGTCGTCCGCTCTCCCGGCTCGGTTACAGCGCCGACTACCGCCTCACACCGGAGGGCGAGCCGGAACCGGCCACCGAGTGGTCCCGTGCCCTGGACTGGTCGGGACGCGACCTCACCCTGGCGCAGGGCGAGATCCTTGACGTTGGTGCCGCGGGCAAGGGCGAGCTGGTTGACCAGATCAGCGCCGCGCTCCAGTCGGCCGGTCACACCCACTTTGTGGTCGACGGCAGCGGCGACCTTCGCGCGGTTGGCCTGCACGATCAGCCGCTCCGGATTGCCCTGGCAAAGCCGGGGAGCCCTGGCCTGGCCATCGGCACGGCGGAGCTTGCCGACGGCGCGCTGTGTGCGAGCGCCACCGACCGCCGACGCTGGTCGGACGAGCTGCACCACGTTCTTGACGGACGGACGGGCGCCCCGACCACCGAGGTCGCCGCCACCTGGGTGGTGGCAGAGACGGCACTCATCGCCGACGCCATCGCCACCGCGTTGTTCCTTGCCCCTGCCGCGTTACTCCGCGACCTGGCACAGTTTGAGTACGTCCGCCTGTTCGTAAACGGACAGGCCGAAACATCACCCGGTTTCCCCGGAAAGGTTTGTGCATGACATCCCCCGCAGCCCCCGCCCCGCGTCGCCTCGGACCGCTGAGCCTCATCGATGCGATCCCCATGCACCGGCTGGTGTCGGTGTCACTGGCAGCGCTGACGGTCATCGCGGTGGTGTCCGCCGCGCTGGGTTCACTGAGCTACTCGCCGTTGGCACTCATTGTGTCCGCCCTGGTGGGCGTGGGGGTCGCGGTGGCGGTGAACGCCGGGGCTGCCGCGCTCAGTAAGAGGAGCGCGCACCACGAATCGGCCGTCATCTCCGGTCTGATCGCGTTTTTCCTTGCCTGGCCGTCGCTCTCCCCCGCCGACCTCAGCCTGGTCGCGGGGCTGGCCGCTCTCGCCGCCCTGAGCAAGTACCTGCTGGTGTGGCGTGGTCGACCGCTCGCGAACCCCGTTGTCGCCGCCGCAGTGATCCTTGGCGTTGTGGGCCTGTCGAGTGAGATCTGGTGGGTGGCCTCCGAGCCGCTGTTCCCCGCCGTCCTCGTCTTTACCCTGCTCATCCTCCGCCGCACCCGCATGATGATCCCCGGGCTGGTGTTCATTGCCGTGGCCCTGGGCGGGACGGTACTCGGAAGCGTCGCCGGTGGCGGTGAGCTGGGCACAGCCATCATGAGTGCCCTCATCTCCACACCGATCCTGTTCCTCGCCGGTTTTATGCTCACCGAGCCGATCACCCTGGCGCCGCGCACCTCGCAGCGCGTGATTGTCGCGGTTGTGGTTGGTGTGCTGTTCAGTGCCCCGCTGATCCTGGCGAGCGTGCTGCATCTGCCGACCACACTGGGCCCGCTGGCGCTGTCCCCTGCCTTCGCCCTGCTGGTTGGCAACCTGATCTCCTTTGGGTTTGGCCCCCGCCGAGCACTGCGATTCACGGTGTCGGCGGTCGCGCAGAACGTTCCGGGAGTGTGGAGCGTGTCGCTGCTGCCCGAGCAGCCGACCCGGGTGGAGCCGGGCCAGTACCTGGAGCTCAGCCTTCCCCACCGCCGCAGCGACAGCGGTGGAACCCGTCGGGTGTTCAGTGTGACCTCGGCTCCCGACGCCGAAACCGTGACCCTTGGTGTTCGGATCGACGAGCCCGCGAGCAGTTTCAAGCGTGAGCTCCGGGCCCTGCAATCCGGTGACCAGGTCAGCGCAACCCGCATCGGCGGTGACTTTGTTCCGCCGACGACCCCCGATCAGCCGGTGCTGTACCTGGCGGCGGGAATCGGTGTCACCCCGTACCTCTCGCACCTGGCGGCGGAGGCCTCAGCAGGCATCACCCGCGACCGGGTTCTCATCTACCTGTTGCGCGACGGGGAGCAGATCCCGTTCCGTGACCGGCTGTCCACCGCCGACCTTCGGGTCATCGTTGTTGCCCCCACCCGCCCGGCCGACCTTCCCGAGGGATGGGAGTACGCCGGTGTTGGCCGGCTCACCGCCGACACTCTTCCGGCGCTTGTGCCCGATGTGGCGCACCGGCACTGCTACGCGTCGGGTTCTCCGGCCGCCGTCGGGTCGCTCCGCTCGGTGCTGCGCCGGTCGGGAGCGCACCATGTCACGACGGACGCGTTTGCCGGGTACTAGGCCGATCACTCCGGCCCGCTCCAACGGCTATCGGGACAAGCCGGGCGTCGACGAACTGCGTGCCGGGATGGCCGACGATGCCGCACTAGGCGAGCAGCAGCTTCGCCGCCCGCACGGTTCGCTCGGCCTCGTCCGGGTTGATCCGGGCAAGCAGCATGGCAGAAATGACCGCGGCGACGATCAGCTGAGCGCGCCCGGCCCGATCCTCCGCGTCGCGGTCGGGCGCAGCCGAGGCGAGCGCCTGCGTCACCGCGCCTGAGAGTTCTGCCCGGTAGTCGTCAACGATGTGCCGCTGGATCTCGTCGTGCGCGGCCAGGCCCGCCGCGCTGTTGAGCAGCAGGCCGCCCCCGGCGGCGCCCCGCGCGGCACACCCAGCGGCCGCCAGGGCGTCAAGATAGGCGGCGAGCGCCCTGGCCGAGCTGGCTCCCACGCGAAGCCGGGTCAGGAGCGGACCAACAACGGTGGCACGGTAGTCGCTGACGGCCGCGTCATACAGACCACGCTTACTGCCAAAGCTGTTGTAGAGACTTGACCGGTTCAGGCCCGTGGCCTGCTCCAACTCGGGCAGTGACACGGCGTCAAAGCCGCGGTCCCAGAACAGCTCGCACGCAGCACGAACGACGGCGGTGCGATCAAACGCTGCGGTTCTGGCCACAATGTCCTCCTAGACGACAACGGTGATTCAAGCCTATACTGAACCGACCAGTTCAGAAAGGTGTGTCCCATGCTCATCGTCACCGCAATCGTCGCGCTCCTTGCCGCGGCACTGCACGTATTCATCTTCATCATGGAGTCGTTCCAGTGGACCTCCGACAGCGTCCGCGCCCGGTTCGGCACAACGCCGGAGCAGGCGGAGGCAACCAAGGAGATGGCTCTCAACCAGGGGTACTACAACCTGTTCCTCGGGGTCATCGCGGCCGTCGGTGCCGTTTTCCTTCTCAGCGGCGGGCTGGCGATTGGTGCTGCCCTGGTGTACGCCGGAACGGGCTCGATGCTGCTTGCGGCGACCGTGCTGGCGCTCACCTCACCGGACAAGCGCCGCGCCGCGGCCACCCAGGGCCTCTTCCCCCTGCTCAGCGTCGTCGCCCTCAGCATCGCGCTGGTGATCGGCTAAACACTCCGCCCACCGGGCCGCCCCCTGACCTGAACCCCCTCCCCACCCCGGGACGCCCCCGTGACGCCCCTCTCCCGCGACAACAACCCCCTAGCAGAACACGCCCCCACCCCAGTCATACCACATAAGCCCCCCCAAACAACACCTGTAGCCCCCCGTCGGCTGG
>JBQELM010000118.1:0-6363 GCA_052103915.1 Mycetocola sp.
ACGGCGCGCACGCTCACCCCAGAACCCACTGAGAGGGATGTCCCCACATGAGCCTTGTCCGGTTGAACGACGTCACGGTCCGCTACGAGAACACGCCGATCCTGCGGGAAACGTTCTTCCGGCTGGAGTCACGGGACAGAGTGGGCCTGATCGGTCGGAACGGTTCAGGAAAAACCACCCTCCTCAAGCTTGTCCTTGACCAGGTTCAGCCGGACAGCGGCACGGTCTCGGTTGATGACGGCGTGCGCATCGGATACTTCTCGCAGTTCTCTGAGCTGGACGGCGACCTCAGCATCACCGAGGTCCTTGACGGTCTTTTTGATGAGGTGCACGCCGTTGAGCGTGAACTGGCCAGCATCGACGAGACCATTGCGCAGGGGGCCGACGCCGACGCTCTCGATCGGCTCATCAACCGGCAGTCCGAGCTGTTTGGTGAGATGGACCGCCTGGACGGCTGGGACTACCCCCGACTGATCGACCAGGCACTGTCCACGCTTGGTTTTAACGAGGCCAGGCGGACAAGCGCCATCAGTCAGCTCTCCGGCGGGTGGCGCAACAGGGCAGCGCTGGCGAAGATCCTGCTGGAGAAGCCGGATGTCCTGCTGCTCGACGAGCCGACCAACTTTCTTGACGTTGCCGGTGTGGAGTGGTTGGAGTCCTGGTTCCGTGACTTCACCGGGGCGGCCATCATCGTCTCGCACGACCGTGAATTCCTTGATGCCGTCGCCACCCGCATTGTGGAGGTCGAGAACTTCCACCTGCACGAGTACCCGGGCAACTTTGGCGAATACATCATCCAGAAGCAGTTCCGCCTCAAAAACCTTGAGCAGCAGTTTGTGCACGAGTCGGAGCTGCTCGCCTTCGAGGCGGAGGGCATCGCCGACCGTCGTGAGGCGGCCAAGTCGGCGAGCAAGAAGCTGGGCAAGCAGCTCTCCAGCATTAAGAAGTCCCGGGCACCGCGTCCCGTTGACCAGATCATCACGGAGATCTACGGCGGACTGCACGTCAAGGACGTACTGTGCCGGGTGGCAGGCCTTGGTAAGGCCTACGGCGACCACACGCTCTTCACCGACCTCGATCTTGAGATCCGCCGTGGCCACCGACTGGTGGTGATCGGCGCGAACGGAAGCGGAAAGTCCACACTGCTGCGTGTACTCACGGGCGAGGAGAAGCAGGATTCGGGAACCGTCGACTGGGCGTCGGGAGCCCGGGTGATCTCCTACAACCAGGTGCTCGCCGACCTGGACCTGGACGACACCGTCACCCACGCGGTCAACGCCATGCCGGACAGCCTGGCGCTGCGGGCCACCCGCAAGTCGGTTGCGCGCTTCCTCGCCATGTTCCAGTTCTCTGAGGCCGACCAGAAGAAACGCATCAGGGAGCTCTCCGGCGGCCAGCGCGCCAGGGTCGCGATGGCCCAGTGCCTGTTGTCCGGTGCGTCCGTTCTGATCCTTGACGAGCCGACCAACCACCTTGACCTGGCCAGCACCCAGGTCATGGAGCGCGCGCTGGTGCACTTCCCCGGCGCGGTTGTTGTGGTCAGTCACGACCGCTTCTTCAGCGACAAGGTCGCCAACCGCTCACTCACCTTTGGTGCTGCTGACGCGCCGGGGGAACTGGTCCTCAGCGCCGTTTAGCCTGCCGAAACGTAGCTGGCCAGATGCTGGCCCGTCAGTGTTGTGCCGTCGGCGATGAGCTGGGCCGGGGTTCCCTCAAACACCACCCGACCGCCGTTGTTTCCGGCGCCTGGTCCCAGGTCGATGATCCAGTCGGCGTGGGCCATCACGGCCTGGTGGTGTTCGATCACGATGACGGTCCGGCCTGCGTCAACCAGCCGGTCAAGCAGGCCAAGCAGCTGCTCCACATCGGCCAGGTGCAGACCGGTTGTGGGCTCGTCCAGGATGTAGACGCTCCCGTTCTCACCCATGTGGGTGGCCAGCTTGATGCGCTGACGTTCACCGCCGGACAGCGTGGACAGCGGTTGACCCAGGCTGATGTAGCCGAGCCCCACGTCGTTCAGTCGAGTGAGGATGGTGTGCGCCGCCGGGATCCTGGCGTCGCCGCTGGCGAAGAACTGTTCCGCCTCACTGACCGGCATGGCCAGCACCTGGCTGATGTCCTTGCCGCCGAGCGTGTACTCCAGGACGGAGGCCTGGAATCGTTTGCCACCGCAGTCCTCGCACGGGGTGGAGACCTCCGCCATGACACCCAGGTCGGTGTAGATGACGCCGTTACCGTTGCAGCTGGGGCAGGCTCCCTCCGAATTGGCGCTGAACAGGGCTGGCTTCACCCCGTTCGCCTTCGCGAACGCCTTGCGGATCGGTTCAAGAAGTCCCGTGTAGGTGGCGGGGTTGCTTCGCCGTGAGCCGCGAATCGCGCCCTGGTCGATGGCCACCACCCCGTCACCACCGGCAACGGACCCGTGGATGAGGGTGCTCTTGCCTGAGCCGGCGACGCCGGTGACGACCGTGAGAACACCACGGGGAATGTCGACGCTGACGTCCTGGAGGTTGTGGCTGGAGGCGTTGCGAACCTCGATGACTCCTGACGGCCGACGGACGCTGTCCTTGACGGAGGTGATGTCGTCCAGGTGGGTTCCGGTCAGAGTGCCGCTTGATCGCAGGCCCTCAACGGTTCCCTCAAAACAGATCTCGCCGCCCTGCGTTCCGGCGCGCGGGCCCAGATCAACAACGTGATCGGCGATGGCGATGGCCTCCGGCTTGTGCTCAACAACCAGCACGGTGTTGCCCTTGTCCCTGAGCTGGAGCAGCAGGGCGTTCATGCGCTGGATGTCGTGGGGGTGCAGGCCCGTCGTCGGCTCATCAAAGACGTAGGTGGTGTCGGTCAGGGACGAGCCCAGGTGCCGGATCATCTTGGTCCGCTGAGCCTCACCACCGGAGAGGGTGCCGGAGGCGCGGTCGAGCGAGAGGTACCCCAGACCGATGTCCACGAAGGAATCGAGGGTGTCGCGGAGGGCCGTGATGAGCGGGGCAACCTCCTCATCGGTGACGGTTCTGATCCACACGGCCAGGTCACTGATCTGCATGGCGCACGCGTCGGCAATGCTGATGCCCTCGATCAGTGAGGAACGAGCCTTCTCGTTCAGCCTGGTCCCATCACACTCGGGACAGGTGGTGAAGGTCACAGCCCGATCAACAAAGGCACGAATGTGCGGCTGCATGGCGGCGCGGTCTTTGGACAGGAACGACTTCTGCACGCGGGGGATGAGGCCCTCGTAGGTCATATTGGTTCCGGCGATGACGATCTTGGTCGGTTCCCTGTGCAGGAAGTCGGCGAGCTGGGTCTCGGTGAAGTCCTGGATCTTGGTGTCGCCGTCCACAAAACCCGACTCGCTGTACAGCCGGACCATCCAGCCGTCTGCCTTGTAGCCGGGGATGGTGATCGCACCATCGTTGAGCGATTTGGTCCGGTCAAACAGCTCGTCCAGGTCCAGGTCGGTCACGGTGCCCATGCCCTCACAGCGGGGGCACATGCCGCCGTTGACGCTGAAGCTGCGTCGCTCCGTTGTGGTTGAGCCCGCGCCTCGGTCGATGGTCACGGCACCCTTACCGCTGACGGTTGCCACGTTGAAGGAGAACGCATTGGGCGTCCCAACGTACGGGCTTCCCAACCGGGAGAACAGGATCCGGAGCAGGGCGTTCACGTCGGTGACCGTGCCAAGCGTTGACCTGGAGTTTGCGCCCATGCGCTCCTGGTCAACGATGATCGCCGTGGTCAGTCCGTCAAGCAGGTCGACGTCTGGCCGGGCCAGGCTCGGCATGAACCCCTGAAGGAAGGCGCTGTAGGTCTCGTTGATCATGCGCTGGGACTCGGCGGCGATGGTGCCAAAAACGAGTGAACTCTTGCCAGAACCCGAGACTCCGGTGAACACGGTGAGCCGCCGCTTGGGGATGCTCACGCTGACGTTCTTGAGGTTATTCTCCCGCGCTCCCTGGACACGAATGGTGTCGTGGACGTCCGCCGGGTGCGGTGCTGGCTGGTCCGATGGTGCTGTGCTCATTCTGGTCTCCAGGGGTGATGCCGCGGCCCCGGTGGTGTCCAGGGCGAGCGCGGTTGGTGGGTGGCCGGATGCGGGGGAGCCGACGGTCAGTGTGGTGTGGCAGATCTGATTCTCCGGTGTGTGGCACGCAACAGCAACAGCACAGGACGTGTGTGGGGCATTGCTGAACCTATGATGGCGGTGTGGCACTTGTGGATGTCCTTGCTCTCGCTGGCGAGATCCTCTCGATACTCGGTATCACCGCGGGTCTTCCGCTGGTTGCTGTGCCCTGGCTGCTTCGTCGTTCAGACGGCACCTGGCGGGCGACAGAGGTGGCGGTTGTGCAGCGTGCCGACGGGCTGACCGCTCGGTGGTACGTTGACGCCACCTTCTTTGAACGGCGACTTCGGCACGGTGAGCGTGACCAGTGGCCGGAGGGATGGCATACCGGTTTTGTCAGTGAGCACCACCCGTCCCGGCTCAGGGTCGAGCACGGGCGTCCCGGGATGCGAGCCGTCGGCGGGGTGGGAGTCGTGTGCCTGGTCGCTGGGGGTGTTGGACTTATCCTCTCGGTCATTCCGATGCTGCTCTGAGCGAGTGTGATGCGCCGACACGGTGCCACAGAGGAGAATGGCGGAGTGACTCCTCCTGACGCGCCCCCAGCCCTGACCGTCCGAGCACGAACCGGCAGGGTCCCTGGTGCGATTGCCACATCGCTGGCGACCGTACTGCTCCTGAGCGGTTGTGTCTCCTCGGGGGACGGCGACGACCAGAACACCGAGTCAGCGTCGGGTGCGGCGTCGTCAGCGTCAACAGGATTTGAGATGCCGCCCACCGCCGGTCGGCTCGACTACCAGCTGGGCGGTGCGTCCTTCTCGGCAGACGGAACGCCGCAGCAGTTTGATGTTGTGGCACGTGACTCGACGGACGTCCCGCTCGAGGGGGCGTACTCCATCTGTTACGTCAACGGTTTTCAGACGCAGCCGGGTCAGGAAGATCTCTGGGCCACGACGGACGCTGTTCTGACCGACGCCTCCGGCAACGCCGTTGTGGATCCCGACTGGCCGGATGAGCTGGTTCTTGATCCCTCGGACGCGTCGCAGCGAGACAGCATCCTGGCCGTGATGGACCCGATTATCCGGGGCTGTGCCGACGACGGCTTTGCCGGGGTCGAGATCGACAACCTTGACACGTTCACCCGCTTTGACGGGGTCAGCGAAGCCGGGGCGCTTGACCTTGCCCGGTCCTATGTTGAGATCGCGCACGACGCAGGTTTGGCGATTGGGCAGAAGAACGCGGCCGAATTGGCCGACAGGGGGCGGGACGAGATCGGCTTCGACTTCGCCGTCACGGAGGAGTGCGCGGTGTTTGCCGAGTGTGGCAGCTATCGCGACGCCTACGGTGATCACGTTCTTCAGATTGAGTACACGGATGCCGGAACACAACCATTTGAGCAGGTGTGCGCCGACCCGGATCGTGCTCCTTTGACCATTCTGCGCGACCGCAACCTGACCCCGGCCGGTCACCCCGACCACTCCTACGAGCAGTGCGGACCGCGGAGCTAAAACACGAGCGTACAGAGGGAGGCATGGTTCTTTTTGCGGTGATAGCGTGACCAACGACGGCACCAAACCGTGGCACCCGTGACGGTTGATGCACAGGCCCGGAGGGAACAATGAGTTCACAGATGTCAACTGCGTCCACCACAACACCGACCGCCAGCGGTGCTCCACTGACCACGACTGACTACGACCTCGTCGTTATTGGTGCGGGGCCGGTGGGGGAGAACGTGGCCGATCGTGCTGTGCAGGGTGGGCTCCGTGTCGCCCTTGTTGAGTCCGAGCTTGTTGGCGGCGAGTGCTCCTACTGGGCGTGCATGCCGTCTAAGGCGCTGCTCCGGTCCGGGCAGGCGTTACGGGCGGCTCAGCGTGTTCCCGGTGCCGCGCAGGCGGTGACCGGCGACCTCGACGTTGCCGCCGTTCTGGCCAGGAGGACCGAGTACACGAGCAACTGGTCTGATGCCGGCCAGGTGTCGTGGGTTGAGGGGGCGGGGATCACGCTGATCCGTGGCCATGCTCGGCTTGTGGGGGAGCGGGAGGTGGCCGTGACGACACCGGCCGGCTCGGTCGTGACCCTCCGTGCGCGCCAGGCCGTCGCTATTGCCACCGGCTCGGGTGCGCTCATTCCAGACATCCCGGGGCTTCGTGAGTGCGCGCCGTGGACCAACCGCGAGGCGACGGCCGTTCAGACGCCGCCGCGCTCCCTCGTGATTGTAGGTGGCGGTGTTGTTGCTGTTGAGATGGCCACCGCTTTTACAGACCTGGGATCAACGGTGACGGTTGTGGCCAGGGGGTCGTTGCTTG
>JBQELM010000119.1:0-6347 GCA_052103915.1 Mycetocola sp.
CGTCAAAAACACGGTTTTCCTCTTGCGACCGTGTGCCGTCGCAGAGATGGATGTGCTTGAGGCGGCCGCCGAGTGCCGTCGCCAGCTCAAGGCCGTTGATTCCAGACAGTGACGCATGGGAAAAATCGAGAGTCACGTTGTCGCAGTCCATGGGCTCTGGATTCCAGCCGGGGGAGTACGCGGCCATGGTGCGACCTCGAACGGCCCACGGGAACATGTTCTCAACCGCAATGGCGACGCCGGATTCCTGTTCAAGACTTCTCACGATGGAAAGAAAATCCTGCGCGTACCCGCGTTGCCAGCGGAACGGCGGATGAACAACAACGGTTGACGCGCCGATCGACGCAGCCAGTTCCGCCGAACGCTCAAGCTTCACCGCCGGATCCCGTCCCCACACGAAGTGGGTCAGGAGCAGAACGGGGGCGTGAACGGACAGGACAGGCATGTTGTACGTCTTGCTCAGCGCGGTGATCGCGTCGGCATCACGGGTGATGTCCTCATTGGTGACCATGACCTCGATACCGTCGTAGCCGGCGTCCTCTGCAAACGCGAAGGCGCGCTCCAAGCCGAGCGGGTACACACAGGAACTACTCATGCCGACGCGAATCATGCGGCCAGGATAGCCCCGCGAACTGACCACCGCCTCCGTGTGCCGCGCTGATAGCCTTGAGCAGTCGACCCTGCGGAGGATCTCATGACAGTGCACGACCACGCCGACCAACCACAATTCGATTTTGTGGTGGTCGCCAACCGACTCCCGGTTGATCGGGTTGTTGACGGTGACGGAAACGCCTCGTGGCGGACGTCACCCGGCGGACTTGTGACGGCACTCGAGCCGGTCATGCGCGAGACGCACGGTGCCTGGATTGGCTGGCCGGGCGGAACGGTCAACGACATCGAGCCGTTTGACTACGACGGCACCTGGATCGTTCCGATGCCGCTCAGCGCTGATGAGGTGGAGGAGTACTACGAGGGGTTCTCCAACGACACCCTCTGGCCGCTCTATCACGATGTGATCGCCCCACCGAGCTACCACCGCGAGTGGTGGGATAGCTACCGGATCGTGAATCAGCGCTTTGCTGAGCGTGCAGCGGAACTTGCCGCTCCGGGCGGAACGGTGTGGGTCCACGACTACCAGTTGCAGTTGGTCCCCGGCATCCTTCGTGGTCTGCGCCCCGACGTCACGATCGGCTTCTTTAACCACATTCCGTTCCCGGCGTACGGCCTGTACTCCCAGCTGCCGTGGCGGACCCAGTTGATTCGTGGACTGCTGGGGGCCGACGTGATTGGCTTCCAGCGGTCGGCCGACGCCGGCAACTTCCAGCGGTCGGTTCGGAGGCTGCTGAGCTACGAGGCAAGCGGAACAACGATCAAGGTTCCCATTGAAGAAGACGGCAAGGTCACCAGCGGTGCCCGCAACGTCAAGCGTCCGTCCGGCCCAACCAGAACCGTTGTCGCGCGCCACTTCCCGATTTCGATTGATGCGGTTGCGTACGAACAGTTAGCGCGTCAGCCTCATGTGCGCGAGCGTGCACAGCAGATTCGCTCAGAGCTGGGTAATCCGCGCACCATCATGCTTGGTGTTGACCGACTGGACTACACAAAGGGCATTCGCCACCGTCTGAAAGCCTACGGCGAGCTCCTTGCTCAGGGCCGGCTCCACATCGGTGATGTGTCGCTCATTCAGGTAGCAAGTCCGTCCCGCGAGCGGGTGGAGACCTACAAGCAGCTCAGGGATGAAATCGAGCTGACCGTTGGCCGGATCAACGGCGACTACGGCACGATCGGTCACAGCGCGATCAACTACTTGCACCACGGTTATCCGCGGGAGGAGATGGTTGCCCTGTTCTTGGCCGCTGATGTGGTCCTTGTGACCGCTCTGCGTGACGGCATGAACCTGGTGGCAAAGGAGTACGCGGCCGTCAGGTACGACAACGACGGTGTTCTTGTGTTGAGTGAGTTTGCTGGTGCCGCCGACGAGCTGAATCGGGCGCTCCTGGTCAACCCGCACGACATCGAGGGCCTGAAAGACACCATCATGGAGGCGGTCAACATGCCGAGAGCTGAGCGCTCGCGCCGGATGCGCTCCATGCGCCGGAGGGTCATAGAGAACGATGTTGCGACCTGGTCGAGGAGCTTCCTGAGGGAGCTGTCCCCGTTCCAGCAGGCCAGGGGTGGGAGTGACATCCTGGCGATCATGAATGCTGACGCTCCCGTCGGATCAGGGTCCGCCACGGCAGCAGGAACGGACGTGGCGAACCGGTCGAGCGCCGACGGCGGGGCAGCGACGTCGCGGGCAGGAACGGAGTAACGGGGGAATCATGGCTATCGCTGATGCGCTACTTGCGCCGCTTGTTAGCGCTGACCGGCTTTTGGTTGCGCTCGACTTTGACGGGACTCTTGCACCGTTCCAGGCAGACCCGGCCCAGTCGAGGATGATCCCCGCAGCGGCAGTCGCGCTTGATGAGCTGCGCGCCACACGCGGGATTACGCTCGCACTGGTATCCGGTCGGGCACTTGAGAGTTTGAGTGCTGTTGCGGCGCCTGCCGACAGTGATTTCCTTGCCGGGTCTCACGGGCTTGAGATCAGGGAGCCGGGTCAGCCCTCCCGTCTTCTTGCATCACCGGAGGCCCTTGCACAGCGGGAGCGGCTGCACTCCGTGCTGACCACGGTCGCCAATCGGGCGCAGGGAGCATGGGTCGAAGCCAAGCCGGCGGGATTTGCGGTGCACACCCGGGCTCTGTCTGATGAGGCGGCCGTCGAGTTGGGGGATGCTGCGGAGGCGGCCATCGCGGCGAGGGGGATCACGGCCAGCTCCCGGCGTGGCAACGGTGTGCGTGAGTTTGCACTTGTTCATGCGGACAAGGGGCAGGCGATTGAGCATTTTCGCCGGTTGTCCGGCGCGGACTCGGTTCTTTTTGCCGGAGATGATGTGACAGATGAGGACGGCTTTGCCGTCATGGGTCTTGGTGATCTTGGGGTCAAAGTGGGGGAGGGGAGCACCCGGGCCCGCGCCCGTGTTTCTGGGCCAGAAGAGCTTGTTGACCTGCTGCAGACAATTAAAAAACTACGATCATAGTTTTACGGTGGTCAGTTGTTGACGCGGGTGGTCCTAAACTGAGGCCATGCCTGACATTGACATGAAGCCGCGCAGTCGCGACGTCACCGATGGGATCGAAGCCACCACCTCGCGCGGCATGCTCCGCGCGGTCGGAATGGGAGACGAAGACTGGGACAAGCCCCAGATCGGAATTGCCAGTTCCTGGAACGAGATCACCCCCTGCAACCTCTCCCTTGACCGACTGGCTCAGGGCGCCAAAGAAGGTGTCCACTCCGGCGGCGGGTACCCGCTTCAGTTCGGAACCATCTCCGTCTCTGACGGTATTTCGATGGGCCACGAGGGCATGCACTTCTCACTCGTCTCGCGTGAGGTCATCGCCGACTCGGTTGAGACCGTTGTCATGGCTGAGCGTCTGGACGGCACCGTTCTGCTCGCCGGATGTGACAAGTCGCTTCCCGGCATGCTGATGGCTGCGGCCCGGCTGAACCTCTCCAGCGTGTTCCTCTACGCGGGCTCCATCGCGCCCGGTTGGGTCAAGCTCAGTGACGGGACAGAGAAGGAAGTCACCATCATTGACTCCTTTGAGGCCGTCGGTGCGTGCAAGGCCGGAACCATGAGCGAGGAAGACCTCAAGCGCATTGAGTGCGCCATTGCTCCGGGTGAGGGTGCCTGTGGCGGTATGTACACCGCCAACACCATGGCGAGCGTGGCGGAGGCTCTGGGCATGAGCCTGCCCGGCTCGGCCGCCCCGCCGTCGGCTGATCGTCGCCGTGACTACTTTGCCCACCGCTCCGGTGAGGCCGTCGTCAACATGCTTCGCCTCGGCATCACCGCGAGGGACATCCTCACCAAGAAGGCGTTTGAGAACGCTATCGCCGTTGCCATGGCTTTTGGTGGCTCGACCAACGTTGTCCTTCACCTCCTCGCCATCGCCCGCGAGGCTGAGGTCGATCTGACGCTGGACGACTTCAACCGCATCGGCGCTAAGGTTCCGCACATCGGTGACCTGAAGCCGTTTGGTAAGTACGTCATGAACGACGTTGACCGCCACGGCGGAATCCCCGTCGTCATGAAGGCGCTGCTTGACGCCGGTCTGCTGCACGGTGACGCCATGACCGTTACTGGCAAGACCGTCGCGGAGAACCTGGCCGAGATCAACCCGGATCCGCTGGACGGAAAGGTCATCCGTACGCTGGACAACCCGATCCACGCGACGGGTGGCATCACGGTTCTGCACGGTTCACTCGCTCCCGAGGGTGCCGTTGTGAAGACCGCTGGCTTTGACGCCGACGTCTTTGTTGGGCCGGCACGCGTGTTTGAGCGTGAGCGCGCCGCTATGGATGCTCTCACCGAGGGCAAGATCAACAAGGGCGACGTTGTTCTGATTCGCTACGAGGGCCCCAAGGGTGGTCCGGGTATGCGAGAAATGCTTGCCATCACCGCGGCCATTAAGGGCGCGGGTCTGGGCAAGGATGTACTACTATTGACAGACGGTCGATTCTCAGGCGGCACAACCGGACTGTGCATCGGCCACATAGCACCCGAAGCAGTGGACGCTGGTCCAGTTGCCTTCGTGCGCGATGGTGATCTGATACGGGTCGATATCGCAGCTCAGTCTCTTGACCTACTTGTTGACGAAGACGATCTGGCCGCCCGCCGTGAAGGCTGGGCTCCGCTTCCTCCGCGCTATACCCGTGGCGTCCTGGCGAAATACTCGAAGCTCGTGCGTTCTGCTGCAGAAGGCGCCACGACCGGGTAGCGTCGCCGCTGTCCCATTCATTCACCACACTCGGGAACCAACCCTCTATGTCATTGGAACACCAGACCGCAAAGCTGCCGTCGGACATCGCGGCATCAAAGAGAAACGAAAACGTTCGGATGACGGGCGCAAGCGCCGTCCTCCGCTCGCTTGAACTTCTGGGCATCGACGACGTCTTTGGCCTGCCGGGGGGAGCAATCCTCCCCGTCTACGATGCGATGAGCGAAACGCAGGACCTTCGCCACATCCTTGTTCGTCATGAGCAGGGAGCAGGGCACGCAGCCGAGGGCTACGCGTCCGCATCGGGCAAGGTCGGCGTGTGCATCGCAACAAGTGGGCCGGGAGCAACCAACCTGGTCACCGCCATTGCCGATGCTTACATGGACTCCGTCCCGCTGATTGCCATCACCGGACAGGTGTTCTCCACCCTGATGGGGACGGACGCCTTCCAGGAGGCGGACATCGTCGGCATCACCATGCCGGTCACCAAGCACTCCTTCCTTGTCACCAAGGCCGAGGACATCCCCGCGACGCTGGCCGCGGCGTACCAGATTGCCAGCACCGGCCGTCCCGGTCCTGTCCTCGTCGACATCACCAAGGACGCTCAGCAGGCTGAGTTTGGTTTCTCCTGGCCGCCGAAGGTTGACCTGCCCGGATACCGACCGGTCACCAAGGCACACGGGAAGCAGATTCAGGCGGCGGCCCAGCTGCTCGTCGACGCTCAGAAGCCCGTTCTGTACGTCGGTGGTGGTGTGGTTCGCGCCAACGCAGCAGCCGAGCTCCGTCAGCTCGCGGAGACCACCGGTGCGCCGGTTGTGACGACGCTGATGGCGCGCGGTGTGTTCCCCGACTCCCACGAGCAGCACCTCGGCATGCCGGGAATGCACGGAACGGTCCCGGCCGTTCTTGCCCTGCAGGAGTCGGACCTGATCGTGTCTCTCGGCGCGCGGTTTGACGACCGGGTGACGGGTAAGGCAGAGCTTTTTGCCCCCGGTGCCAAGGTTGTGCACGTGGACATCGATCCGGCCGAGATCTCCAAGATCCGCTTCGCCGATGTGCCGATCGTTGGCGACGCTAAGGATGTACTTGTTGACCTTGACGCCGCGTTCACCGCGACGGCCAGGCAGGGACGAGCAGACACCACGGCATGGTGGGAACACCTGAACGAGCTGCGTGAGCAGTTCCCGCTTGGTTTCTCGCCCACAACAGACGGTCGGCTGTCCCCGCAGCACGTCATCCAGCGGATTGGTGAACTCACCGGCCCCGAGGGTGTCTACGCTGCTGGTGTTGGTCAGCACCAGATGTGGGCTGCCCAGTTCATCAAGTACGAGCGCCCCAACTCCTGGCTCAACTCCGGTGGAGCGGGAACGATGGGGTACGCGGTTCCCGCCGCTATGGGCGCAAAGGTCGCCGAGCCGGAGCGCACCGTGTGGGCAATCGATGGCGACGGATGCTTCCAGATGACCAACCAGGAGTTGGCCACCTGCGCGTTGAACAACATCCCGATCAAGGTCGCGATCATCAAC
>JBQELM010000120.1:0-4552 GCA_052103915.1 Mycetocola sp.
ATGGGGGCAACTCGCCAGTCGCCGGCGGCGTCGGGGACGGAGGCCTCCAGGTTCCCTGGCATCCAGGCGCCAATGACAAGGGTCGCAATTGAGCCGTCGCCCAGTCCCTTGAACCACTCGTCGCTCCAGCTTGGAGCGTCAGAGAGCAGGTCGTCGTCGATCAGACGGTTCCAGTTCGCGGTCCACCGCTCGGTACCTTCATCAGCCAGGTTGATGGTGACGTCGGTTCCGTTTGCGCTGAAGGGGTGGCCACCGGCCTGCCAGATCATGCTGGTTGCGAAGCCGGGGTCACCCACATCGTTGGTGATCTTCTTGGACGGATCAGCTGCCGTCAGCTTTTTTGCCGCGTCATAGTATTCGTCCCACGTGGTTGGCACGTCCAGACTGTATTCGTCAAAGACTTCCTTGTTGTAGAACATGGCCATGGGACCGGAGTCCTGGGGGAGGCCGTAGATCTTGCCGTCAAAATCGACGGAGTTCCACGTTGAGGAGGTGTAGTCGGATTCGAGGTCACCAAATCCGTATCCCGCCAGATCAAGGAGACCATCGGTGAGTGCAAACTGCGGCATGGCATAGTACTCAATTTGCACAACGTCCGGGGCACCGGAGCCGGCCTTGATGGTGTTCTGGAGCTTGGTGTACTCCTCCGTGTTTGTGCCGGCGTTGACGACGTTGACTTTCACGTTGGGGTATTTTTTCATGAACGCTGCTGCCTGGTCTTCAGCGGAGGGCGTCCACGACCAGTAAGTGATTTCGCCGCCTGCTTTCAGAGCGGCATCAAGGTCACCGGTTCCAGCGTCCGTTCCACCTCCTGAGTCTGAGGAGCACCCGACAAGGGCGGCGCCAAGGAGCGCTGTGCTCGCGATCGCGGCAAGGATCCGACGACCAGTTCGGGATGTGCGTGTGATTGCCATGTGCTGTCCTTCACTTCGTTGTGTTGGTGATGGGGGAGAGGATGATGAAGCGGGCTATTGTTTGACGCTGCCGGCGCTCAGGCCGGACTGCCAGAACCGTTGCAGCATGAGGAAGGCCGCAACGATCGGAATCAGGGAGAGCAGGGACCCGGTGATCACGAGGTTGTAAATCGGTTGAGCTGCGGCGCCTGTTGCCTGGGCGTTCCACTGGTTAAGGCCAACCGTGAGCGGGTACCACGACGGGTCGCTCAGCATGATGAGTGGCAGAAAGTAGTTGTTCCAGGTGGCGACAACGGCGAAGAGGAGGACCGTGACGATGCCCGGCGTCAAGAGCTTGATTGCGATGGTGAAGAATGTCCTGAACTCGCCAGCACCGTCCATGCGTGCAGCCTCGAGAAGTTCCGTTGGGACGGCATCGGCCGCAAAAACCCACATCAGGTAAAGACCAAACGGGCTGATGAGGGATGGGATGATGATCGCCCAGGGGGTGTTGGTGAGACCCAGCTGGCTGAACATGAGGAATGTGGGGACAGCCAGTGCGGTACCGGGAACAGCAACTGCCCCGATGACGACGGCGAACACCGCTTTGCGGCCGCGGAAGTTGTACTTGGCAAGTCCGTACCCGGCGAGGGTTGCCAGAAGCGTTGCACCGCCTGCGCCGACGACGACGTAGAGCAGGGTGTTTCCCAGCCAGCGCAGGAAGATTCCGTCGCGATAGGTGAGCGTTTCAACGATGTTGTCCCAGAGGTTGAATCCGTTGCCGAACCACAGGCCAAAGGTGGTGAAGAGGTCACCCTGATCTTTGGTCGCGTTGATGAGCAGCCAGAACAGCGGCAGCAGTGAGTAGATGAGGAAGAGACACATCACCGTTGTGAGAATGACCGACTTGCGGCGGTGGAACGGGATGTCGCGTGCGATTGTGGCGGCGCTGGTGGTCATCGCATCTCCTGACGGGTTCCGCGAAGCTGAACAACGTAGGCCACGATCGCGGTGATCAGGCCCATGATGATGGCAACGGTTGCGGCGTAGTTGTACTGCTGGCCGGCGAAGGAGAGGTTGTATGCGTACATGTTGGGTGTGTAGAAGCTGGTGATGGTGTTCGGGGCGAGCGGCTTGAGGATGTTGGGTTCGTTGAAGAGTTGGAAGCTGCCGATGATGGAGAAGATCGTGGCGATCACGAGCGAGCCGCGGAGAGCCGGAATCTTGATCGAGCGGATGATGCGCCACGCGCCGGCGCCATCAATGGACGCGGCTTCGTAGAGCTCGCCAGGAATTGTTTTAAGTGACGAGTAGAAGATCAGCATGTTGTATCCGATGAACTGCCAGGTCACGATGTTTCCGATGGAGAGCATCATCCATTCGGGAGCAAATGGTTTGAGTACTTCGGCTCCCAGAAAATCGTTGATGTTTCCGGCGAGGCCAAACTGGTCGCCGTACATGTACCCCCACATGAGGACGGCAACCACGGCTGGTACGGCGTAGGGAAGGAAAATCACGATGCGGTAGAAGCCGGAGGCATGCAAACGTGCGCTGTCGATGGCGAGTGCTGCCGCGAGTGCGAGCAGCAACATGATGGGAACCTGGATGATCAGGAAGCCGAGGACACGGAGGAAACCGTCCCAGAGCTTCGGATCGGCGAATGCTGCAGCGTAGTTATCGAAACCGACGAATGCGTTTCCGCCGACGATCTGTTCCCGGAAGAAACTGAGATAGAGCGCGTAGGCGAGTGGGGCCAGGAACACGAGTGCAAAAACGATGGCAAATGGCCCGACAAAAAGCCAACCCTTTTGCTCGACGCTTGTGGGGCGTTTTCGTGTGCGCGGGGTGGAGGGAGCCGCGGTGACTGTCGTCGTCAAACTATGCCTCTTCCTTGAATGCATACCGTCGGGTACCGACATGTTGACGTAAACATATCCCCCATACTGTTAGCATGTCAACGTCAACATGGAGGTGTCACCGTGGCGGGATCTAAGCAGAAGGATGGCGTGGAGAAGCCACGTTCGCGTGCTGTTTCGATGGCCGATGTTGCCGTCGCTGCGGGGGTTTCCGGCCAGACCGTCTCGCGCGTTGTTAATGGTCGAAGCAACGTTGACCCGGAGACACGCACCCGGGTTGAAGCGGTGATGCTGCAACTGGGGTATCGCCCGAACAGCGCGGCACGCGCGTTGAGATCCGGTCGTTTTCGCAGCATTGGCGTGATTGTGTTCACTCTGGCGAGCTCGGGCAACATGTCAACGCTAAATGCGGTTGCGTCCGTTGCAGCTGAAAAAGGATATGCGCTGACGCTGATAACAGTCGAAGCTGCAACGCAGGCGGCCGTATCCCGTGCTTTTGGCAGGCTCCAGGAGCAGGGGGTTGATGGAGTTGTCATCCTGATGGAAACGCACCCGGTCGACGACGCAGATTTTGACCTGCCGTCGGGGTTGCCCGTGGTGATCGTGGACTCGAATGCGGCGGAGCCTCATCTGGTTGTGGACACTGATCAGAGTCAGGGGGCGACGGCAGCGACAGCGCACCTACTTGACTTGGGCCATGCAACGGTGTGGCACATAGCGGGCCCACAATCGTCCTACTCAGCTGAACGGCGTGTGGACGCGTGGCGTGCTGAATTGGAGCGCCGCGGCTGCGCTGTGATGGAGCCGCTGTTTGGGGACTGGTCTGCGGAGTCGGGATACTCACTTGGTCGTGTTCTGGCAAACCGGGGAGACGTCACCGCGGTTTTTGCTGCTAACGATGAGATGGCTATTGGGGCGCTTCGTGCCTTTCATGAGGCTGGTATTCGTGTTCCGGAGCAGGTCAGCGTTGTGGGGTTTGACGATTCGCCGATCGCATCAAGTGTGTGGCCTCCGCTGACAACCATTCGGCAGCATTTTGACCGGGTCGGAGCTGTCGCCGTTCAGGCTCTGCTTGCAGATATTCATGGTGATGGGGCCGAGGGGCGCACGCTGATTCCGACGGAGCTCGTTGTGCGTTCGAGTACTGCGAGTCCTCCAGGCGGCGACGAGCCAGCGCGCTAACGGCGCCGTCGCGTTCCCACGGTTTCGTGCCAAGCCGGGGAAGTGTGATCAATGAAATAGCCGATGTTGACGATAACATGGCCCGATCGCTATCGTCCTTGCTGACGCCACTCCCGGCACCGATCCTCCCAAACCGCAAGGAAGCGGTTGAAAGGAATGACGATGAAGTCACGACGACTAGCGTCGCTGCTGTGCGTAAGCACTCTCGCAGTTGGCGCGCTTGGCACTGGAGCTCTGGGTGATTCATCCAGAGCAACCGCAGCGCCATCACACACCATTAAGCCGAACCCCGCCTACGCGGCCGCGCCATTTGAAGGTTGGGGCACCAGCCTGGTGTGGTTCGCCAACGCGACCGGGCAATATCCGGATGACGTCAGGCAGCAACTCTTTGATGCTGTCTTTGGCGACGACGGACTTCGCCTGAACATCGCTCGGTACAACATCGGTGGAGGGAACGCGACGGACGTCCCCGACTACCTTCGCCCCGGCGGAGCCGTTCCCGGCTGGTGGAACGCAGACGCTCCGCTCTCCGACGGGGAGGGGGAGATCACCACACACTACGCAGACCGCGACCGGTACGCTGCCGCATGGGACCCGGCGGACGACAGCAACTTCGATTTT
>JBQELM010000120.1:4562-6343 GCA_052103915.1 Mycetocola sp.
TGACGCGGATCGGGGACAGCGATGGTGGCTTGACGCACTCAGAGACCGGGTCACGCACTGGGAAGCATTCAGCAATTCACCGCCGTATTTCATGACAGAGAGCGGCTTTGTCTCTGGCGGGATAAACAACGCCACCTCCGAACAGCTGCCTGAAGCGAACATGGACGACTTTGCTGCATATCTAGTCAGGGTTGTTGATGAGCTTGAGGACGCGCACGGCATCACCTTCGATACGATCGACCCGTTCAATGAGCCAAATACGAACTATTGGCAATCACGAATTCCTGCTGGTGAACAGTGGCCCACCTCACAAAGCAGGCAGGAAGGAGCTCACATCGGCCCGGAGCGGCAGGACCAGATGGTTGCAGCCCTGGCGAAACGTCTCGCGGCGGTCGGCACAGACACGGATGCGCGGATCTCGGCGATGGACGAGACGAATCCCTCAACGTTCCTTAAAAACTGGGATGGTTGGACGTCCGGGGCCAAAAACAGCGTTGCACAGCTCAATGTTCACACCTATGGAACCGGAGATCGGCTGGGGGTACGAGACGTTGCCAAGGCATCGGACAAGCCTCTCTGGATGAGTGAGGTGGAGGGCGACTGGGACGGAACAGGTTTTAACCAGACCAACATCAACAACGGACTCGGTATGGCGACCCAGATCATCGGCGACCTGCGGGAACTTGAGCCGAACGCCTGGGTGTTCTGGCAGCCCGTCGAGGATCTGTACAACATGGAAAAGACCGAGAACCTCAACTGGGGCAGCGTCTTCATCGACTTCGATTGTGATGAGAACGGCAACTCGCTTCGACGGTTGGCTGACGGCGATCCTGACCCGAGCTGTGGCATCAAGACGAACGCGAAGTACAACACGGTCAGAAACTTCACCCACTACATTGCTCCGGGAGATCGTCTGGTCCCTAGCGGCAGTACAACCACTGCAGCGGCGCTGGGCGCCGACGGTAGCTCACTCACCCTTGTTCACACGAATTCCAGTAGCGAGCAGGAATCAGTAAACATCGATCTCTCTGGATTTGCGAAAATCGGTGAGAACGCAACGGTTACGCCGATCGTGACCACCGAGTCTCCGGCGGACGACGTCACAGCGAACGCGCTCGTTGAGCAGAAAACGCTCCCGGTTGATCAGAAAACAGCGTCAGCCGTGGTGACGGTGCCGGCCAAATCGGTCACAACGTTTGTGGTCACGGATGTAAGCGGCGTTTCCGACACAGCGACCGCATTTGTCGACGGGGAGACCGTGCGCCTGACCGGCGTCCAAAGCGGCAAGGCTTTTGAAGCGGACGAGTCTGGAGCTCGTCTGGCGACGCCTATCGGCGATGACGATGCTGCGGGTGCGCAGGAATGGACGGTCAACACCGTTGCAGGTGAGGGCACCAATCGGCATCGTTTTACCTTGCACAACGGGGCGGGGGAGTTCCTTGCTGCAACCGCGCAGGGAGTGCGAGCAAGTAGCAGCGTGGACCCAACGTCTGCCTCCGCGCAGTGGGTGTCTGCGACAACGGACGGTTCTCGTTTCTCGCTTGTGAGTGTCGCAACCGAGACGGTCGCTGATGTGGCTGGACAGAGCACCGCGGTTGGCGCCCGTATTGGGACATACCGGTCAAACGGCGGGGCAAACCAGCTCTGGGGAATTCACCCGATTGAGAGGGCAGGGGAGGAAACCCCGACACCGGAACCGACACCGGAACCGACACCGGAACCCACACCGGAACCCACACCGGAACCCACAACAGCACCCACAACAGAACCCACAACAGAAC
>JBQELM010000121.1:0-6308 GCA_052103915.1 Mycetocola sp.
GGCGTTGGGCGCGGGAATCGTACAGTCGTAAAGCCACGGAGTACAGACTACCGGCGGGATGCACCCTGACGACACCTCACTCCACGCGCGGCAGACGGCTGATCCCTAAGGTTCACCTAAACCGAGTTGGTGCCGCGGTGCCGCTAAGCTGTATGGAGGTCTGAGCGCGCGGGCCACACCGACGCGCATCCCACACCCTCATGGAGGCAATCAAGTGAAGTCGCGCGTCCTGGCATCGGTCGCCCTCGCCGCAGCCGTTGTTGCGGGTCTGTCCGCCTGCAACCTCGCAGCACCGCAGGCAACCCAGAAGGTTTACGACCCGAGCGATGGCGTGAGCGCACACCTCGACGACGTGGTCCTGCGCAACATCATCGTGCTGAGCAACGGTGATGAGGCTCGCCTTGTGTTCACAGCGGTGAACAACGGGTCAAGCGCCACCACCGTCACCATCAACTACGCCGACAGCCTTGACTCGGTGACCACAAGCCTCGATCCCGGCGCCCTGGTCTCCTACGGCACGGCGGAGAACGACCCGATCGAACTGACCGGACTGCACGCCTCCCCCGGGTCCAACGCAAACATCACGTTCAGCATCCCCGGTGCAAGTGATGACGCCGTTGTTCCCGTGATGACCGGTGAACTGCACGAGTACAGCACCATCGCGCCGACGCCGACGGAGGGCGCGGACGAGGCGGCCACGCCAGAGGCAGACGACGAGCACGAGGAGAGCGGTCACTAGACCGACTCACCACACACAGGGTCCGGCCCCGAGGTAACACCTCGGGGCCGGACCTTTTTACATCACCGTCTTACTGCTCAAAGCGGTAGCCGAGCCCACGAACCGTGACAAGCATCGTCGGCTGCGACGGGTCCTGCTCAATGCGGGACCGGATTCGCTTGATGTGCACATCAAGGGTCTTGGTGTCGCCAAAGTAGTCGCTGCCCCACACCCGGTCGATCAGCTGCCCCCTGGTGAGCACCCGTCCGGCGTTGCGCAGCAGCAGTTCAAGCAGCTCAAACTCTTTGAGCGGCATGGTCACGTCCGTCCCCCGCACGCTGACCGTGTGTCGCTCCACGTCCATGGTCACCGCTGAGGCGGAGATCACACTGTTGTTGTCGTCCTCCTCCTCCACCGTCCGACGGCGAAGAACGGCACGGACCCGTGCAAGCAGTTCACGACTGGAGTAGGGCTTGGTCACATAGTCGTCGGCGCCAAGCTCAAGCCCCACAACGATGTCGACCTCGGAGTCCTTGGCCGTCAGCATGATGATCGGGACGGTTGATTCGGCCCGAATGGTCCGACACACCTCCGTCCCCGACATTCCGGGGAGCATCAGGTCAAGCAGGATGAGGTCAACACTGCCGGACCTGAACGCGGCCACCGCCGAGGGGCCGTCCTCGACCACGTCAACCGAGTACCCCTCCCGCTCAAGCAGAAAACTCAGCGGTTCACTGAGCGCCGGCTCGTCCTCAACCAGCAGAATGCGCGTCATGTCGCTCCTTCGTTACCGCGGGGGTCACTGCCGCCCGCCTCTGTTGATGCATGGGGAAGATAGATCGTAAAAGTGGAACCGCGGCCGGGCTGAGACCACAGCCGGACCTGTCCGCCGTGGTTCTGGGCGGCGTGCTTGACGATGGCAAGGCCAAGCCCTGTGCCTCCTGTGGCCCGTGCCCTGGCCGGGTCGACACGGAAGAAACGCTCAAAGACGCGGTCCTGGTCCTCCGGCGCAATTCCGATGCCCTGATCGGTCACGGCAATGGAGACCGTACCGTCCTCCACATCAATTCCCACGCCCACCCGCGTTCCCTCTGGTGAGTAGGCGATGGCATTGGCAATGAGATTGTGCACCGCCACCTCAAGAGCCTGGGCGTCACCCACAACCCTCGCGTTTTTGGCCTTAGCCAGAACCAGGTCAATACCGCGCCCCTCCGCCGTCACCCTGTTCTGTTCAATCGCCTGCGTCACCACCTGGTTGACGCTGAACTCAACGGGGGATCCCAGCGCGTCTGCGGCCTGGAGCCGGGACAGGCTGATGATGTCGGAGGTGATCTGCGCCAGCCTGGCCGCCTCGCTGCTGAGCCGCTGAGCAAAGCGCCGCACACGCTCCGGGTCGTCGGCGGCCGGCTCAAGTGCCTCGGCAAGCAGGCTCACTGCTCCAATCGGTGTTTTCAGTTCGTGGGAGATGTTGGCGATGAAGTCGCGACGGACCTCCTCAAGTCGAACGGCCTCGGAACGGTCCTCAACCGTCAGCACAATAAACCGAGTACCCAGCGGTGCGGCTCGCACAAAAAGTGGTCGGGTCGTATCGCCAAACAGGCCCCTGCTGAGCTGGTACTCGCGACCGACCGGCTCCCCGGTCTGCCTGACCTCGATGGCAATATCGTCCAGCTCTTTATGCGCGAGGCGCTCCTCAGTGACAAGCCCCAGCGTGAGTGCCGCCTCCGATACCCGCAGAACGTTGCCCGACGGGTCAACCACAATCCCTGCACCGCCAACGGCTTCAAGGACCTGGTCGACCCCGTCAGGGATGTGCGGTGAGATCACCGAGGCGGCGCGCGCGGCGCGCTTTTCGGCGACGAGAACCAAGAGGGTTCCCCCGCAACCGAGGGCCGCACCAAGGGTGAGGGCCAACAGCATGATCCAACCGGAGTCCATAGGACTTACATTAGAACCTAGAAACCCCGGCTTTCGCCGGTCGCCCTCACGGACCGGGGCATTTAGTTCCCCGTTCACCAGCGCGACCCCGAACGTTAACCCAGCACGGTCAAGCTGGGCTATGCCTGGCACCGTCGGGGAGAAGCGCGGTGCCCGCACAGACGAAACGGAGACGAACCCATGCGCGAAGTATTCCAACAGGAACTGCGCGACGTACAGGACCAGTTGGTCGAGATCGCCGACCTGGTCACCACATCGATCACCGCCGCAACGCGGGCGTTCACGGAATCGAACGTGAGCCTGGCGGAGCAGGTCATCGACACCGACCGTCGCATCGACGAACTCGCTGTGTCCCTGGACGAGCGCGCCATCGACATCCTCGCCCGCCAGCAGCCGGTCGCCCGCGACCTGCGCATTGTGGTCAGTGCTCTGCGCATCAGCGCCTCACTTGAGCGCATGGGTGACAACGCCGAGCACATTGCCCAGCTGGCCCGGTACCGCTTCCCCGAGAAGGCCGTGCCCAAGGGCCTTCGGTCGACCTTCGCCGAGATGGGTCGCCTTGATGTGGAGATCGCCACGATGCTGGCCGAACTGCTGCGCACGCAGGACGTGAAGCTGGCCGAACAGATCCGCAACGAGGACGACAAGATCGACGAACTGCACGTCAGTGTCTTTGACAAGGTCCTCGGCGAAACCTGGAAGGGCGAGCCGACCGCAACGGTTGATGCGACCCTGGCCTCGCGCTACCACGAGCGTTTTGCCGACCACGCTGTGTCCATCGCGAAGAAGGTTCAGTACCTGGCAACGGGCGACTGGGCTCAGGACGGCTCAGCAAGCTAACACCGGCGTCGGGCTCGCCGCACACGCCAACCGATCCCCGTTCAGCGCCGCGTGAGGTTGCTCCTCACGCGGCGCTGAACTGTCTCCGGATGCCTCGGTAGGCCCGGCTGCGTTGTGGTGGTGCCACCCAAAAGTCAGCGGGCCGGACGCGTGTGCGTCCGGCCCGCTGACGGGGTCAAGGTGGGGCTACTTCTTGCCCTGTGCAGCCACAGCGGCGGCACCGGCGGCAGCGGCCTCCGGGTCAAGGTACTCGGCCGGGGCAACCGGGACGAGGTTCTCGTCCAGGCGGTACACCAGCGGGATACCCGTCGGGATGTTGAGCTCAGAGATCTCGTCGTCAGAGACGCCGTCCAGGTGCTTCACGAGGGCACGAAGCGAGTTGCCGTGCGCGGTCACCAGAACCGTCTTGCCCGAACGCAGGTCGGGAACGATCTCCGACTCCCAGTACGGCAGCAGACGGTCGATGACGTTCTTCAGCGCCTCGGTTGCGGGCAGCTCACCGTCAATGCCGGCGTAACGCTCATCGTTGGTCTGCGCGTACTCGTCGTCAGCGTCGATGGGCGGCGGCGGAACGTCAAAGGAGCGACGCCAGGTCTGGAACTGCTCAGGACCGTACTCGGCCAGCGTCTGAGCCTTGTCCTTGCCCTGAAGCGCACCGTAGTGACGCTCGTTCAGGCGCCAGGAGCGCTTAACGGGGATCCACAGCCGGTCGGCCTCGTCCAGGGCGAGGTTCGCCGTCTGGATCGCACGACTCAGCAGTGAGGTGTAGAGGATGTCGGGGGTGAGGCCCGAGTTCGCCAGGAGTGTGCCGGCGTTGATGGCTTCGCCGACGCCCTGCTCGCTGAGGCGGACGTCGACCCATCCGGTGAACAGATTCTTTTGATTCCAGTCGCTGTTACCGTGGCGCAACAGGATGAGGGTGTACGGCTCTGACATGTTCCCAGCTTAGCGGCGTCGGCCCAGCCTCGGGAGTCGGGGGACATCTGCCGTCGCACCGGCCGACGCCGGGACAACGGAACGCTGGTTCGCGGTGAGCCGGAGCTGGTCACTGAGGACAACCAGCTGACCGTCCTCCGTTGCCGTCCGTTTGATCACGGCGAGCGCGATCGGCCCCGCATCGTGGTGAAGGGCAGCGCTGGTGACCGCACCCACAACGGTGTCCTCCGCGCCGTCCACGCCGGGAACCACAACGGCGTCACCCGCCGACGGGAGAACACCGTCTGACCCGTCAAGATCAAGGAACACCAGCCGGCGGGGTGGGTGGCCCAGGTTGTGCACCTTGGCGACGGTCTCCTGGCCCCGGTAGCACCCCTTGGTCAGGTGGACGGCACTGCGCAGCCAGTCGAGTTCGTGCGGAACGGTTCGCTCGTCGCTATCAACGCCAATCTCTGGACGCCAGGCAGCAACGCGCAGTGCATCCCAGGCAAGAAGCCCCGCAACAGACACATCCGCCTGCGCGGCAAGCCTGGCGTGCTCCGCCTCGTCCACAATCACCAGCTGAACGGTGTACTCAGCGGCGGGGTGCGGCTCGGATCCCAGGTGGTACTGGTGGCCACCCGCCACGGTCTCCGTCCACGGGTCACGCCACCGCAGTGCGACATCCCCCACGGTGACGGGGGTGATCAGCTCGGCGGCGGCGCCCTCTGCGGCACCAACCACCCGAAGCTCCGGGTGTTCCTCGACGCTGACACGGAGCATAAAAACCATCGACCTGAGCCAGGCGAGAAGCCCCTCGGCGTGGGAGGAGTTGAGGATCAACCAGATTCGTTCACCGTCGTCAACCACACGGGCGGCGTACTCCACCCGTCCTGTTGCACCAAGGAACAGGGTCTCTGCACCCCGGCCCGGTTCAAGGCCAAGCAGCAACTGGGAGCTGATCGAGTTCAGCCAGCTCAGCCGGTCAACACCGGACACCGCGGCGACAACCAGATCCGAGCGGTCAACAATGGCGCGGGAGTCCTCAAGCGCACGCTGCTCTGACAGCGGCGAACCGTAGTGCAGCGGAGCGCCGCTCGTCGTTTCCGACCGGACAGCACCGTCTCGTGCAGTGAAGGGGGACAGCGTCATGACACCTTGGCCAGGCGGGCAGAGGCGTGGTTCTTCAGTTCCTGCCCCAACGCGGCCATATCCCACGCCCACAGCAGGTGGCCGTCAACAAGTCCGTAGAGCCGGGTCGCCGCGGTGTACTCCTGCGCGCCCTCGCTGCGGATGACAGCATCCGTCGCCAGATCGATTCGTGGCCCCGTGACCTGGCCGAGGTACAGCTCGGCCACTCCCTGCGGGTGCACAATGCTCGCCTCGATCGCGAATCCACCGGCATCCGTGCGAAGAGCCTCAACGCTCTCAGCCGTTGTCAGTTCACTCTGCACCGTTGCTGGCAGCAGCCCCGGCCCGGCGTCGGAGTCGTTCCGCGCCCTGGTCAAACGCCAGTAGCCCATCTCACTGCTGAGCGGGGTGGAGGACTCATCAAGGACCCACACCTCTGAGCGGTAGCTGAGGACAGCCCCACCGTCATGAGCGAAGGTGATTCGCTGGCCAAATTCGGTTCCGACACGGTCATCGCCGAGTGTGTAATCAACAACACCCGTACCTTCCCACACACCAATCAGCCACGACAGCGGGACTAATTCGGAAGGGATATCAGTGGGAATTTCGATGGGCATTGCCGAGGCGCCTAGCGCTGACCGCGGAAGAGGTTGTACAAAACAACCCCAGAAACGTAGACGATGGCGAGGCTGGCAAGTCCAAGCAGCCCGATGAAAAAGAGTTCAAGAGCAAGCATGCTCTCAGCCTACCCCGCGAGCGCGTCGCT
>JBQELM010000122.1:0-1338 GCA_052103915.1 Mycetocola sp.
GGGGTGTGTTGTGGGTGGGGTGTCATTCGCTCCCTGCGCCAAGCAACACAGAACTCACGGCGGGTCGTCGTCGGTCAATCAGGTAGGCTCACATCCGGATGAACCGACTTACTCTTGCACTCCTCACCGCGCTTGAAGCGGTCGTCATTGTGGCCATCGGTCTTGTGATTCCGCTTCTTCTGGGCGGCCTGTTATGGGGTGCTGAATTCGACTTCTCTGGTGACGCGATAAGCGTCTGGCGTGGCGCTGTTGACGTGTGGCTTCTGGGCCACGGCGTTCCGATCACGATCGGACTTGACGCCGCGACGATGACCAGAATCGGCGCTCCGGCGGACCTCGGAGTTCTTGAGCTTTCCCTTCCGCCGTTGGGGTTTGCTCTGGGCACGGCACTTGCGGCCTTGCGCACAGGGCGTCGCTGCGTTGAGACCCAGTGGATGACCGTTCTACCCGTTGGCACGTTTGTGGTTGGGGGCGTATCGCTTCTGATCGCTGCGACGGCCAACGTGACCGGGGCAGGGCCCAATATGGTCGCAGCAACGTTTTTCCCCGCGTTGGTTTACCTGTGTGGCGCGAGCGTGGGTGTGTTGATTCGTTCGCGCCGAGGAGAGGTCGACCCAGGTGTTTTCGCCGAGTTCGCTCGCCGTGTGAATGATTGGCTTCCTGCACAGACTCCGTCCGTTCTTCGTGCAGCGGGAAGAAGCGCCGGCGTGTTTCTTATCGCCTTGACAGGGCTGGCCGCGGCCGGTTTTGTCATCTCGTTGCTCGGCAGCTTTTCGACGATGGTGAGCCTCTACGAGAGTACGGACTACGGAGTGATCGGCGGCATCCTGATCACGCTTGTGCACCTGGCCTATCTGCCCACACTGCTTGTCTGGTCAGGAGCCTGGCTGCTCGGCCCCGGTTTTGCCATCGGTGCAGACACAATCGTTTCGCCGATTGCCACACAATTGGGGCCTCTTCCGGCGGTACCGGTCCTTGGTGCGGTACCGCAGTGGGACTCATCGTTTGGCCTTCTGATCGTCGTCTTGCCGATCGCTGCGGCCGCGCTTGGCGCAATGTATGCGCGAGTTCGAGCCCAATCTGACGCAACGCTCGGCGGAATCCGTGTTCGACTAGCTGTTGTCGGAGTGAGCGCACTTTTTGCAGCGCTGGTGACACTGGTGTTGACGTCCCTGGCATCGGGCGCCATGGGACCGGGGGCGTTGAACTTTGCCGGACCCCATCCGTGGGTGACAGCTGGTTGTGCGGCGTTTATCAGCGCAGCGGGCGGAGCTATTGCCTGGATTGGGCCGAACCGACCAGCGCGTCGGGACACAAACGGTCGATCATAGTTGGTGA
>JBQELM010000122.1:1438-6303 GCA_052103915.1 Mycetocola sp.
CTGGTGACTGGTGACTGGTGACTGGTGACTGGTGACTGGTGACTGGTGACTGGTGACTGGTGCGCAAGCGTGCGTGACGGTGCACGTTAGCGCGCCTCGGAGGGAGGGGGAGTCCCGCTAGACTGACACGGTGCTCAGCGTTGTTGTCCTGATCTCAGGAACCGGATCCAATCTGCGTGCCCTCCTTGAGGCCGCTGCCGCCCCCGACTATCCCGCGCGGATCGTTGCCGTGGGTGCGGATCGTGATGCGGCGGGTCTTGCCCATGCAACCGAGTTTGGTATTCCTGCCTTCACCGTCCCCTACGCGCACTACGAAACGCGGGACCAGTGGGGCGAGGCGCTCGTCCAGGCGGTCAACGAGTTCTCCCCCGACCTGGTGGTACTGAGCGGGCTGATGCGCCTCCTGCCGAGTGCCGTTGTGGACGCCTACGCGCCCAACCTGATTAACACCCACCCCGCCTACCTGCCTGAGTTCCCTGGAGCTCACGGGGTTCGTGACGCACTTGCGTCCGGCCAGGACAAAACCGGCGCAAGCATCATCGTTGTTGATAGTGGCGTGGACACCGGCGCGATCATTGTCCGGGAACGTGTCGCGATAGCTGCGGACGATACCGAGGCCTCACTGCATGATCGAATTAAGCCTGTTGAACGTCGCCTTCTGATTGACGCCGTGCGCGACATCGCCGACGGCCGTATCTCACTCACCTCTCCCGCAACCTCATCCCGCTAACCAAGGAGACACACCCCATGGCCGGTCCCCGCCGCGACCCCTCCCAGTACCGCGATCGCGATCTCGTGACCATTCGACGGGCCCTGCTGTCCGTCAGTGACAAGACGGGCCTGCTTGAGCTCGCCGAAGCTCTGCACCGTGCCGGTGTTGAGATCGTCTCGACCGGGTCAACCGCGCAGACCATCCGCGATGCACAGCTTCCCGTGACCGATGTCTCGTCAGTCACCGGGTTCCCCGAATCGCTTGACGGTCGCGTCAAGACACTGCACCCGGCCGTCCACGCTGGCCTCCTGGCAGACCTGCGGCTGGAATCGCACGAATCGCAGCTCACCGAGCTGGGGATTGATGCGTTCCAGCTGGTTGTTGTCAACCTGTACCCCTTTGTGGAGACCGTGGCCTCAGGTGCCGTAGGTGACGACGTTGTTGAGCAGATCGACATTGGCGGCCCCGCCATGGTTCGGGCCTCGGCGAAGAACTTCCACAACGTCGGAATCGTGGTGTCACCCGAGCGGTATAACCACGTGATCTCGGCGCTGAACGCCAACGGCGGCCTCCACCTCAGCGAGCGTCGCGCCCTGGCAGCCGAAGCATTCAGCCACACGGCAGCCTACGACGCGGCCGTCTCCGGGTGGTTCGCCACGGAGGCAGGCTCTGCTGCCCCCATCCTGACGGTCAACGGCGAACTGGCTCAGACGCTTCGCTACGGTGAAAACGCGCACCAGTCGGCGGAGCTCTACCGTCGCACCGGGGGAGCGGGTATCGCGCAGGCCACGCAGCTGCACGGCAAGGAGATGAGCTACAACAACTACGTTGACGCGGATGCAGCGCTCCGGGCCGCATACGACTTTGCTGAGCCCGCCGTTGCGATCATCAAGCACGCAAACCCGTGCGGAATCGCTGTCGCCAAGCCCAGCGCGCCCGATGCCATCGCGAGTGCCCACCTGCGGGCACACGAGTGCGACCCGGTCTCAGCGTTTGGCGGCGTCATCGCCGCCAACCGCGTGGTCACGCTCGCCATGGCCGAGCAGGTGAAAGAGATCTTCACCGAGGTGCTGGTCGCTCCAGGCTTTGAGCCGGCGGCGCTGGAGGTTCTGACCGCAAAGAAGAACCTGCGTCTGCTTGAACTGCCGGCCAACTACGCGCGTGAAGCGCGTGAGGTTCGTCAGATCTCCGGCGGGTTCCTGGTGCAGGATACCGACAGTTTTGATGCGTCGGAGACGGGCCTCCCGGAAAGCTGGCGCCTCGTCGCCGGGCCCGCGGCTGAGGGCGACGTTGCTTCCGACCTGGCCTTTGCCTGGCGTGCGGGACGTGCCGTGAAGTCAAACGCAATTCTTCTGGCCAAAAACGGTGCGTCTGTTGGAGTGGGAATGGGGCAGGTCAACCGTGTTGACTCGTCACGTCTAGCCGTCAGCCGCGCCGGTGACCGAGCTCGCGGATCCGTTGCATCAAGCGACGCGTTCTTCCCCTTCGCTGATGGTCTTCAGATTCTGCTCGACGCCGGCATCACAGCCGTGGCGCAGCCGGGCGGATCCGTACGCGACGAGGAAGTCATCGACGCAGCAAATGCGGCGGGTATCACCATGTACTTCACCGGTGAGCGACACTTCTTCCACTAGGGACACCTGGTGACACAGCCGCGGGGGGGGGGGGGGCGTCTAGCGGGGCGCCCCCCCCGGAAGAACACCCCCCCACCTCCTACCCTTGGCCCCCGGGGCGCCCCCCGGCGGGGGGGCTCCGTGCCTCCCCCCCCCCCCGCCGCGGCATTTATCCCGCTACGCTTGCAGGCCGCCACAAGCCTGCGTAGTGTTGAAACACGTTCCGTTTTGGGGAACGTCTGACGGACGAAGGGGGTCATCATGCGTTACTACACGCCATTTGGCCCGTCGACCGGGACACCATCGCACGGCCGTCGCCGTTCTACTGTGTCCCACTAGGCGCCGCGGCACTGCCGCCGCCGAACCACCCTTCGCATCCGTATCCGCACCACCCAAGTGCCCGTCATGACAGGCTGTCGTCTTGACCCTCAACGCATCATCCTCTGCTGTTCCCGCCGCGCGTTTGAGCACCACACGCTCACTCGCTCGACTCTTGCCTTTCGCCCGCCCCGCGCTTCCCCGACTCGTCCTCGGGATGATTGCTGCCCTCGCGGCGGGCGTCATGGCGCTCAGTATTCCTCTTGTCCTTGAATCCCTCATCGACGGTCCCCTGCAGACCGGGGACGTCTCCCAGATCTGGTTCGCCGGTGTCATCGTGTTGGCGCTCGGCGTCGCTGAGGCCGTTTTTATTGCGCTGCGCCGATGGTTTGTGCTGACGCCGGGAACGCTGATCGAAGCGTCGATGCGCAACACCCTCTACACACACCTGCAGCACCTGCCCGTGTCGTTCCACGACCGCTGGCAGTCTGGCCAGCTGCTGTCCCGTGCGGTCAGTGACCTCAGCCTGATCCGACGCTGGCTCTCCTTTGGGCTTGTCCTGCTCATTGTGAACATCGTGACCGTGGCCATCGGTGCGGTTGTGTTGTTCACCTTGAACCCCATTCTTGGTGGGGTTTTCCTTGCGCTCTGTCTGCCAATCTGGGCGCTGGGCTACAGCTTCGAAAAGACCTACTCCGTGCTTGCCCGTCGGGGCCAGGACCAGAGCGGCGACCTCGCCACCGCGGTGGAGGAGTCCGTTCACGGTATCCGGGTTCTGAAGGCGTTTGGCCGGGGCCCGTTTGCCCTGGCGAGGTTCCATGTCCAGGCCAACGAGTTGCGGAACACCGAGGAGACGAAGGCTCGCACGATCGCAGGAATCCTGCGGTGGCTCGTCATGCTTCCCGACCTGGCTTTTGCGCTCTGCCTGCTGGGCGGGGTGTGGCTGGCTGCCAACGATCAGCTGAGCGTTGGCGCCCTGTTTGCCTTCTTTGCCACCGCCGCCATCCTGCGTTTCCCCCTGGAATCCGTTGGTTTCCTCCTCTCGATGACCTTTGACACCCGGACCGCCGTTGATCGGTACTTTGAGGTCATGGATTCGCCGATCGTTGTCGCTGATCCAGAGACGCCCCGGACGATCACACAGGTGAAGGGTGAGATTCGCTTCCGTGACGTGCGCTTCCACTACCCGGATGCGCGCGACGGTGAAGACGATCTGCTCCGCGGTGTTGACCTCGTGGTCAGGCCGGGGGAAACGATGGCAATTGTGGGTTTGACCGGCTCAGGCAAAACAACACTGACTGCCCTCACTACCCGTTTTTATGACGTCACCGGTGGTCGCATTGAGCTGGACGGGGTGGACATTCGTGACCTCACCCTGGCTGAACTGCGGACCCACGTCGCCATGGCGTTTGAGGAGGCGACGCTGTTCAGCGCCAGCGTGCGGGAGAACGTCCTCCTTGGCCGTCCGGAGCTGACGCCCGCTTCTGAGGAGGCGGAGCGTGTTCTGACGGAGGCACTTGCCGTCGCGCAGGCGGGATTTGTTGACGAGCTTCCCGAGGGGCGCGATACCGAGGTGGGTGAGGAGGGGCTCAGCCTCTCCGGTGGTCAGCGTCAGCGTCTGGCCCTCGCCCGCGCTGTGGCATCCGCACCCGCGGTGTTGGTGATGGACGATCCGTTGTCGGCGCTCGACGTCAACACGGAGGCGCGGGTGACGGAGGAACTGCGCCGCGTCCTGCGCGGCACAACAGCGCTGATTGTTGCGCACCGCCCCTCCACCGTTGCGTTGGCTGATCGGGTTGCCCTGATCGATCACGGCAGGGTGGCCGCGGTTGGCACACATTCAGAGTTGCTCGCCTCCAACGACCGATACCGATTTGTCTTGTCCAGTCTTGATGAGGAGGCCGGAAAATGAGCGAGAACAGCAAAACTCCCGACACACCCCCGCAGACGACCGGTCTGGACGACCCCAATGCAACCGTGACCGGTGTTCGTGGTGAGGAGCGCGAGGACTTCACCCGCGCCGAATCCGCCGCAATCCGGCGACGCTCGCTTCGGCTCCTTGCCGAGGTGGTGCGACCGGTCAGGGGGCGGGTTGCGCTGGCGATTGCCGTCATCGTCGTGTCGACGGCTGCTCAGGTTGCTGGGCCGGCTCTGATCGCACTTGGTATCGACAACGGGCTGCCCGCCGTCGTTCAGGACCAGGACTGGGGTCCGGTGGCTCT
>JBQELM010000123.1:0-6291 GCA_052103915.1 Mycetocola sp.
GTCTCAAAACCAAAGTGGTCACGATAAAAGTCGCAGGCGCGATTGATGTCATCGCTCAGAAGAACGATTCGCCCCAGCCGTGTGCCCATGGCCCGACACTAGCGACTCGGACGCACCTCCCGCCACGACCCGCCCGGATCACTGTTCAGCGTGAGACCACCCACACCGCCACGCGCGCCAGCCCGGACTCGGTCCCGCACCTGCACCTGCACCTGCACCTACAGGAAAATGTCCGGGTACAGCTCCGACTCGTCAACGCCGGGCGAGTATCCGCCGAGGTCTGTGACGCCGTGCTCAGCCAGCACATCCTCCACGATGAGGGACCTGCCGTTGTAGCGGCCCCGCTCCGCGCTGAGAACGAGGTGGGCTGCATCCGCATAAATCTGCGGCGTCCGACTGCGACGCATCAGCTCATCGCCGCCAAGGACGTTGGCGACCGCCGCCGTTTGAATGGTTGTCCGTGGCCACAGCGTACTTGCCGACAGCCCCCGATCCGCGAACTCGGCCGCGAGCCCCAGTGTGACAATCGCCATCCCAAACTTGGCCGACGTGTAGCCCGGGTGTGCGCCAAGCCAACGCGGGTCAAGGTTCACCGGAGGTGCAAGCGAGAGCACCGCAGGGCGATCGGACGCCAGCAGATGCGGAAGAGCCGCACGGCTCAATTGGTAGGTGCCGCGAACATTGACGTCCTGCATCAGGTCGTAGCTCTTACTCGGCAACTCGGTGCTGCCCCTCAGATCAATGACGCTGGCGTTGTTGACCACAACATCGATACCGCCAAACGTTTCAACCGCTGTGGCAACGGTCTGCTCGATGGCGGCATCGTCGCGCACGTCGCCCACCACACCAATGGCACGCCCGCCGGCAGCGATGATCTGCTCAACGGCGGTGTGAATGGTGCCGGGAAGCCTGGGATGAGGGGTATCCGTCTTAGCCAGCAGGACCAGGTTCGCCCCGTCCTGGGCAGCACGGGTCGCGATGGCCAGGCCGATGCCCCGGGACCCACCGGACATCACAATGGTCCGTCCGGCAAGAGAGCCGGTTGACTCCGATCCGCTCATCAGCGTCCCCGTCCCACAAAGGCCGCCACCCGCGCGGCCGAGTCGTCCGTGTCAAACGCGGCACCGATGGTGACCGCCTCGTCATCAAGCCCGGTGTTGAAACGGCGAGAAGTACTGGCTCTGAGCAGTCGCCTGGCCTGACCGTAGGCGTGCGAGGGACCGTCCGCCCAGCCCCTGGCGATCTGGCTCACCCGAGCGTCCAGGTCGTCCGGTTCAACAACCTCACCCACCAGCCCCCAGTCCAGTGCTGCGGCCGCATCCAACCGGCGATCGCTCAGCACAAGCTGCAGGGAACGGTGCACACCGATGGCCTCAGGCAGCAGCGTGCTGACACCGCAGTCAGGGGTGAGCCCGATGTTGGCGTACCGACTCTGAAAACTGGCGGTCCGTGAAGCCACAACAACATCAGCCGTGAGCATAAACCCCAGTCCGCCGCCGGCCACGGCCCCCTGAACCGCAGCAACGATGGGAACGGCCCCACGCTGGAAACTCAACATTCCGGCATGGATGGTGTCGGCGAGCGCCCGGATCGCCGAACCATCGGTCCCGCCCTCGGCCATCTCAGACACGTCGCCGCCTGCGCAGAACGCGGGGCCCGCGGCGTCAAGGACAATCGCCCTCACCGCCGGGTCCTGAGTGAGATCGTCCGCGATGCGCCGCCACAGCCCCGCCGCCTCCGCGCCAATGGCGTTGAGGCGTTCCGGCCGGTTCAGTGTGACCCGCGCGACGCCGTCGCTGACGTCAACAAGGATGTGGTCGCTCATCGTGTGCTCCCTTGCACTCGGACGCCTAGCGTGGCGCCATACGGATTCCGCCGTCGAGTCGGATGACCTCGGCGTTGAGGTAGGGGGTTCGGACAATGGTTCCGACCAGGTCGGCGAACTCCTCCGCGCGTCCCAGCCGCGGGGGGAAGGGCACCTGTCCACCGAGTGAATCGCGGACCGCGCCGGGCAACGACGAGCTCAGCGGCGTCTCAAACACCCCGGGAGAGATGGTCATTACCCGAACGCCGCTCCGAGCCAGCTCCCTGGCCAGCGGCAGGGTCATCGCCTGCACCCCACCCTTGCTCGCCGAGTAGGCCACCTGGCCGATCTGCCCCTCAACCGCCGCAATGGAGGCGGTCATCACAATCACTCCACGCTCTCCGCCCTCCGGGTCGGTGAGGGCAATCGCGGCAGCCGCTGCCCTGACCGTGTGGAAGGTGCCGGTGAGGTTCACCGCGAGGGTGTGCGCAAACAGTGCGGGGTCGTGCGGTTCGGTTCGCCCCAGCAGCTTGGCCGCCGGTGCGATGCCCGCACAGCACACGGCAAGTCGCAACGGCGCAATTGCTGACGCCGCCTCCACCGCTCTGACGGGCTGTTCCGCATCGGTGACGTCAACGGGGACAAACACGGCGTTCTCGCCGAGCTCCGCCGCGACCACGTCTCCTCCGGCTCCGGGAAGGTCGGCGATAACAACAGCCCAGCCCTCGCTGATAAGCCGGGTCGCCGTCGCCTTTCCCAATCCTGATGCCCCGCCGGTGATGACAGCGGAACGGTGTGGCGTACTCATCGGACGGCGCTCCCCTGTGACGGTGCCCAAACAAACTGCGGCGAGTATGCGCGCTTCACTGATTCCTCATCCCTGTTGCCGCTGGCAATCACAACCGCTGCGATGCGGCTCACAATTCGCGCGGTTGACACTAACGGTACGGGGCGCGACGCCGAACGCGCCCCGGGCACGAGGATCGTGGCCGGAAAAATGGTGACCCTCCCGCCGCAACGCTCGACGTCGACACCCCGGATATGCCCCGTTCACCGTGGGAACGGGGGCTGGACGGAGAGCATTCTGGTAGATCCCATACCGCCCTGCATGTTCGTGACGCGCAGACACAGTCCGGGACGGGGTCGCTGCGGAGCACCGGCTCAACACAGAGCACACTGTGCTCATCGGACCACACCGTCCACACACGCCATGAACAACTCCGTTCCTCGCACGACAACCGTAGCGTCCACGTGAGGCTCAGACACTCCCCTTGTCGGAATGGCACGATGGGAGCACACGCATCAAGGAGACGAATGTCGGAACCCACATCGGCACGCACCGATGACCTCAGCCCTGCCCTCACCTCACCCCGGGTGCGGGTGACCGCGCTCCTCCGGGTTCCCGCCATGAAAATCGGTGCGTGGATCCTTGTTGTCAGTAGCGCGCTGACCGTCATTCCCGGGCTCAGCTCCGTTCTGGCCTACCCGGCGGCCGTCGGGGCAGCACTTCTGGTCGTTGCGTTGATCGCGTCCTCCGCGTCCCCCACCATCACAGGCGCGGCGCCCAGCTATCTCTCGCCCGTCCGTGGGTACTGGCAGGCGCTCGCCACCCCGGCGAGTATCGTGCCAAGCCGAGGCACGGCGGACCGCGGGCAGAGTTATGCGCTGATCCTGGTCGCCGACCCCGATCCGCTCCGCAGAGAAAAACCATCGTTTGGCAACCCCGAGGCGGGGATGCTGGCCCCCGAGCGCTTCCCCGGCTTTGGTGAACCCGTGCACGCCATGGCCGACGGCGTTATTGTCCACACCGTTGACCACCGTGCCGACCACCGCAGCAGGCTCCGCTGGGGTGCACGCATCTGGCAGCACAGTGGAGAGGCGCTGCTGCGTTTCCTTGGACCCGAGTCAATGACGCTGGGGAACCACGTTGTTGTCCAGCTGCATGACGGCAGCCACCTCGTCTACGCCCACCTTCGCCGCGGAAGCGTCCGGGTGTCCCCCGGCCAGCGGGTCGCAGCAGGTGAGGTCCTGGGCGGGTGCGGCAGCTCCGGTTTCTGCGCCGAACCACAGCTGAGGGTTCAGCGCCAGGACCGGGCTCGCAGCACCACGGCGACCGGTCTGCCCTGGGCCATCCACGCCGGATCCGCCAACGGCAGCAACGGATTCCCGCCCAAGGCTGAGCGCTGGAACGCTCCGCAGCCCTGAACGAATTCTCGCTCGGATCGTCGGAATCACGCCGGGTTTCGTAGAATGGCGTGGTGTCCGTCACCAAAATTCTGCTCTATTACGCCTTCACCCCGTTTGCCGACCCCGAGTCGATTCGGCTGTGGCAGCGTGAGCTGGCGACCCGGCACGGTCTGCGTGGCCGGATCATCATCTCGCCTGACGGCATCAACGGAACCGTCGGTGGCGAGATCACCGCGGTCAAGCGCTACCTCCGCGGCACACGGGAGTACCCGGCGCTGCGCGATATGGACGTCAAGTGGTCGGACGGATCCGGACTTGACGCCGACGGCCAGAGCCTCGACTTCCCCAAGCTGAGCGTCAAGGTCCGAGACGAGCTTGTTGCCTTCGGCGCACCGGGTGAGCTCGCGGTCGACGACGGCGGCGTGGTGGGCGGCGGAACGCACCTCACGCCGGAAGAGGTCAACAGTCTGGTTGCTGAGCGTGGCGACGACGTGGTGTTTTTTGACGGACGGAACGCGTTCGAAGCCGAACTCGGACGTTTCCGTGGGGCCATTGTTCCCCCGGTCGAGACAACACGAGACTTTGTTGAGGTGCTGGATAGCGGTGTGTACGACCACCTCAAGGGCCGCCCTATCGTCACCTACTGCACCGGTGGTGTGCGCTGCGAGGTGCTCAGCGGGCTGATGAGCAGTCGCGGCTTCGGCGAGGTCTACCAGCTCTCCGGCGGCATTGTTCGCTACGCGGAGCAGTACGGCGACAGGGAACTGTGGGAGGGCTCACTCTACGTTTTCGACAAGCGCGGATCGCTCAGCTACAGCGACGCTCCCGCCCAGCTCGCGCAGTGCGTGACCTGTGGCACGTCAACCGGAACTCTGGTCAACTGCTCTGACCCCAGCTGCCGGGTGCAGTTGGCTGTCTGTGACGATCACCGGAGCGTGCACTGCCACCAGCACAGCGCACAGCCCGCAACGGCCTGATGTCGTCCGGCTCCTCCGCCCCGGCCGCAGCCCCAGCCCACCGACCCGCCTCACCGCGCACCCTCGACGCGTTACGCAGTCCGCGGCTGTTCACCCGTGAGGCGCTCGCCGGACTTGTTGTTGCTGTTGCGCTGATTCCTGAGGCCATCGCCTTCTCCATCATCGCCGGTGTTGACCCCAAGGTTGGACTGTTCTCTGCCTTCATCATGGCGACAAGCATCGCCATCCTTGGCGGCCGCCCCGCGATGATCTCCGCCGCAACCGGGGCGGTTGCCCTGGTCATTGCGCCGGTCATGCGCGATCACGGACTCGACTACCTGTTGGCCACCGTCATCCTCGGCGGTCTCATCCAGGTGGTCCTGGCTGCGCTTGGAGTCGGACGGTTGATGCGGTTCATCCCGCGCAGCGTGATGACGGGCTTTGTCAACGCACTTGCAATCCTGGTGTTCACGACCCAGATTCCGCACCTGATCGGGGTGCCGTGGCTGGTGTACCCGATGCTGGTGGTTGGTATCGGCATCATCTGGTTGTTCCCGCGGATCACCCGCGCCGTTCCCGCCCCGCTCATCGCCATCGTGGTTCTGACAGCCGCGGCCATCCTTGTGCCGCTCACCGTGCCAACCGTCGGCGACGAGGGGGCACTGCCCGACTCCCTGCCGGTGTTCGGTATCCCCCAGGTCCCGTTCACGTTGGAAACGCTTGGCATCATCGCGCCCTACGCCATCGGCATGGCAGCGGTTGGCCTGATGGAGTCGCTGCTCACCGCGACGCTGGTCGACGAGATCACCGAGACCGGTTCGTCCAAGACCCGTGAATCGTTTGGCCAGGGCGCGGCCAACGTTCTCTCCGGGGTGTTCGGCGGCATGGGCGGCTGCGCCATGATCGGCCAGACCATGATCAACGTGAAGGTCTCCGGCGCCCGCACCAGGGTGTCAACCTTCCTTGCCGGGGTGTTCCTCCTGATCCTGGTGATCAGCCTGGGTGATCTGGTGGCACAGATCCCCATGGTTGCGCTTGTTGCCGTCATGATCATGGTTTCCGTGGCGACGTTCGATTGGGACAGCATTCGGATCGCCACCCTCCGTCGGACGCCGGCGGTTGAGACGATGGTCATGGTTCTCACCGTCACCGCGGTCCTCATCACACACAACCTGGCCATCGGAGTGGCCGTTGGTGTTCTGACGGCCATGATCGCGTTCACCCGTCAGGTGTCCCGATTCCTTACCGTGACCCGGCTGGTCAGCGTCGACACCCACGGGCCCGTTGTCGACTACCGGGTGAGTGGTCAGCTGTTTTTTGCCTCAAGCAACGACCTGACCACCC
>JBQELM010000124.1:0-6290 GCA_052103915.1 Mycetocola sp.
GCTGCACTGACTCGCGCCGACGAGGACCTGTTTCTGCTTGATTAGGGAGCCACCGCCAACTACGCAACCAACGCGGCGGCCAAGTCGGTTCCGCTGCCGTATGTGTCCACCACCGACCCGGTGCGTGTGGGAGCAACGGCAACGTTCACCTCGCCGGTCATCCTTGACTACCGCTACGAGGCCTGGTCATTCCAGCCGCAGACCCGTCTGACCGGCTCCAACGCCTCAACCGTTCAGCCGGTGAGCTTTGAGAACACCCGCACCGAGGCTCCGGCCGAGGTCGGAGGCGCGGCCACCGTCGCAACCTTCAACGTCCTGAACTACTTCACCACCACCGGCGACGCGCTGAGTGGCTGCACGTTCTACACGGACCGTGCAAGCAACCCGATTACCGTGAACCGCGGATGCGACGCACGCGGGGCAGCCAACGCTGAGAACCGTGAGCGCCAGGAAGCCAAGATCGTCGCGGCCATTAACGCCCTTGACGCCGATGTTGTCTCGCTGGAGGAGATCGAGAACTCCGCAGCCTTTGGTGCAGACCGCGACGAGGCGCTGAACGCCCTGGTCGCTGCTCTGAACACGGCAGCCGGTTCAGCGCGCTGGAGCGCCGTTCCGTCACCGGCCGCTGTGCCCGAGAAGGAGGACGTCATCCGGACCGCGTTCATCTACCGTTCGGACAGCATCGCACCGGTGGGCGAGAGCGAAATCCTCACCGACTCGCCCGCGTTTGATAACGCCCGCGAGCCCAACGCTCAGGCCTTTAAGCTGCGCGGCGCCGCCGACTCTGACGCGTTCATTGTGATCGCCAACCACTTCAAGTCAAAGGGCTCAACCGGTGCAACCGGCGAGAACGTTGACGCAGGACAGGGCGCGTTTAACCCTGACCGGGTGCGCCAGGCCACGGCGCTTGTTGAGTTTGCTGACCAGGTCAGCGACGATCGTGGAACCGACGCGGTTCTGCTTGTGGGCGACTTCAACTCGTACAACGCGGAGGACCCGCTTCAGGTCCTGGAGGATGCCGACTACACCAACGTGTCCGCGGCAACGGGAAAGTACAGCTACGCCTTTGAGGGTGCGGTCGGTTCGCTTGACCACATCTTCGCCTCCCCGGCCGCTGCCGACATGGTGACGGGTGCAGACATCTGGAACATCAACTCGGTTGAGTCGATTGCCCTGGAGTACTCGCGCCACAACTACAACGTCACCAACTTCTACGACGAGAGCCTGTACCGTTCCAGCGATCACGACCCTGTGCTTGTTGGTCTGAACCCCGGCGGTGCACCGGCGGAGTCGACGCAGATTGACCTGCTGAACCTGAACGACTTCCACGGTCGTATCGACGCCAACACGGTCAAGTTCGCCGGAACGATTGAGGGAATCAAGGCGCAGAACCCTGACGGCACCGTGCTGCTGTCCGCCGGTGACAACATCGGTGCCAGCCTGTTCGCCTCCTCATCGCTGGCCGACCAGCCGACCATCGACGTGCTGAACGCCCTGGACCTGAAGGCAAGCGCCGTGGGCAACCACGAGTTTGATCAGGGCTACAAGGACCTGATCGACCGCGTCATCAACAACGGCGACAACGCGTCCTTTGACTACCTCGGTGCCAACGTTTACCACGAGGGCACAACGGACCCGGCCCTTGACGAGTACTCCCTCGTTGAGGTGGGTGACCTCACCGTTGGTGTGGTCGGTGTTGTGACCGATGAAACCCCGACCCTGGTTGCCGCTGCCGGTGTTGCCGGTCTCGAGTTTGGTGACCCGGTTGAGGCGATGAACCGCGTGGCCGCTCAGCTGACAGACGGCGACGCAGAAAACGGCGAGGCCGACATCATTGTGGCCGAGTACCACGAGGGCGCCGGGGCTGGAACGCCCGACGGCTCAAGTGTCGAGGAGGAGGTCGCCGGTGGCGGCGTCTTCGCCGACATCGTGACCAAGACCTCACCTGAGGTTGACGTGATCTTCACCGGTCACACTCACAAGCAGTACGCCTGGACCGCTCCGGTCCCCGGTGACTCGTCGCGCGAGCGTCCGATTATTCAGACGGGCAACTACGGTGAGTTCATCGGCCACGTCAGCCTGCTGGTTGACGCCGACGGCACTGTCACGCTTGAGGAGGCTGCGAACGTTCCCCGGGTGACAACGGACGACGCTGATCTGATCAAGGCGTACCCGGCTGTTGCGCAGGTCAACACCATCGTTGAGAAGGCGCTGGCCGAATCGGCGCTGATCGGCAACCAGAAGATTGGCGAGCAGACGGCCGACATTACGCGTGCCTTCAAGGACGGGAACACGGATGATCGTGCGAGCGAGTCAGCCATGGGAACGCTTGTCGCCAACTCGTTGCGCGACACGCTGGCCAGCACCGAGCTTGGTGGAGCTGAGATCGGAATCGTCAACCCGGGCGGAATGCGGTCTGACCTGATCCGTAGCGCTGACGGCTCGATCACGTACGCTCAGGCGAACGCTGTTCTTCCTTTCGTGAACAACCTGTGGACCACAACGCTGACGGGTGAGCAGTTTGTCACGGCGCTTGAGCAGCAGTGGCAGACCGATGCAAACGGTCAGGTGCCGTCCCGCCCCTACCTGCAGCTGGGTCTGAGCGACAACGTCAGCTACACCTTTGACGAGTCGCGCGAGCGTGGCGACCGCATCACCTCGGTGACGGTCGACGGTGAGCCGATTGATCTGGACCGTGAGTACCGGATTGGCTCGTTCAGCTTCCTGCTGAACGGTGGCGACAACTTCCGTGTCTTCTCCGACGGCAAGGGAACCCGCGATTCCGGTCTGGTTGACCGCGACGGGTGGATTGAGTACCTGAGCGCCAACTCGCCGGTGTCGCCCGCTACCGATCGCCGTTCTGTAGCGGTGACCGGGATTCCCGAGGCGCCGGTTGCGGCGGGCTCAGAGCTGACGTTTGGTGTTGGTCAGCTCAGCCTGACGTCGCTGGCCGCGCCGGCCAGCACTCAGCTGGTCGCGAGCATGGGCGACACCGAGCTGGCGTCTGTTCCTGTGGCCGACGGAACCACGTCGATCACGGTTCCGGTGCCCGCCGACGCGAGCGGTGCCGTTACCCTCGTGCTGACCGCTGAGGGCTCGGGCACGCGGGTTCAGATTCCGCTCCAGGTGACCGGTGACTCTGGAACCCCTGGTGAGCCAAGCGAGGCGCCCACGGCGGCGGATGAGTCCGCGCTGACCGCGGAGCTTGAGGGGCAGATCTCTGCTCCGGACGAGCTGGTTCGTGGCGAAAAGGCAACCATCACGGTTGGCGATGAGTTCGCCGGCGACTGGGTGTCGGCGTGGCTGTTCTCTGAGCCCGTGGCGCTGAGCGATGGCTGGGTTCAGGTTTCTGAGTCCGGAACGGTCACCGTGACGGTTCCGGAGGACGCTCCATTGGGTGCGCACCGTGTTGTTGTGCAGGATGCCGAGAACTCGGTTCTTGGTTGGCAGGCCGCGACGGTTGTTGCCGCGGACGGTGGCTCCGATGGTGGCTCAACGGGCGGCTCTGACGGCGGCTCGACCGGTTCTGCGGACTCTGGCTCTGGCTCGACCGGTTCGGCTGACGGTTCAGCCGGTGCGTCTGGCTCGAACGGATCCGCTGGCTCGACCGGGGCACACGGCTCTGGTTCGGCTTCGCAGGGTTCCGGTTCCTCTCTTGCACACACGGGTCAGGAAGCTGCGTCGCTCATGGCGCTGACGCTTCTCCTGCTTGGCGCGGGTGCGTGCATGATGATTTCGCGCACACGCAACGTCTAGTCGGGAATCACCCTGAACGCGGGGGCCACGAACCACACGGTTCGTGGCCCTCGGCGGTTGGTGCGGGCCGTGTGTTCCCCGGCCGCTTCGCCAGCGGCATGCCTAGGGGCGGTTTTTGCCGGGTGCGTGTTTATCGGCGGATCTTGTCAGGTGCACGCCCGTAGGCTGGTGGCATGAGTTCTCCCGGCCCAACCCGTGTCAGTCCGGCGGTGTACCGTCGTCGTCGTGCGGTGGCACTGCTGATTCTGATTGTGGTTGTTGCGCTGATTGTGCTGCTGATCTGGCGGCCGTGGTCGTCGTCTGGTGTACCGGCTGCGTCCCCGGCTGCGTCTTCGTCTGCTCCAGCGCAGGAGACACCGACCGGGACGGCGGCGACATCGTCTTCCGTCCCGTCGGATACCCCGGCGGCTGACCCCGAACCGTGCACGGAGTCGCAGGTGTCCATTGGCGCTCGGACGGATGCGGGTTCCTACGGTGAGGGGGATTCGCCCGAGCTGTCCCTGTCTGTGACAAACACGGGTGATGCCGCGTGTGAACTGAACGTGGGGACCAGCCAGCAGCAGTTTGTGATCACAAGCGGCTCGGAGACGTACTGGCGTTCGACGGACTGTCAGAGTGACTCGTCTGACGCTGTTGTCACGCTTGAACCGGGAAAAACGGTGTCGTCCTCAACGCCGATCACCTGGGACCGTGTGCGGTCCACGCCGGAGAGCTGTGATGACGACGAACGCCCTGCGGTTCCGGCTGGTGGTGCGACCTACCACCTGGAGACCAGGGTCGGAGATTTTGCTAGTGCGTCGACGGCGAGCTTTGTCCTCAACTAGGTCTCACCCTGTGGCTGGCGTCGGCCTGCGCCCGTCCTGGTGGTTGAATGGGATGCATGGCTAAAAAACGTCCCATTGAGTTCACTTCCCCGCAGTTGGCGACGGCGCTCGCCGAGCAGGACATGGTGAAGGTGGCGTTGGCACTGCGCAATGGTCGTGTGGTTGTCCCCGTGATTACGGGGGCGTCCTCGAAGAGGGGCAACTATGACGAGGTGTGGACGTTCCGCAGCCCCGAGTCGGGTGAGCTGGCTTTGCTGCTGTTCTCTGACGCCTCACACAAGCCGGAGCAGCTGCCTGACACCGTTGCCTTGCACGACGGTAAGTGGCTGCACGAGTTCCTTCGGGCTCACGGCGAGTCCCTCACCACGGTCTTTTTTGACATCGCCGGTCCTCACCCGATGCAGGCGGCCCCCGCCGAGCTCCTGCGGGTGCTTGACCTCTAGCGTTTTTCGTTCTTCGTTCTTCCTTCTTCGTTTTTCGCGTCAGAACGCCGCGTCGAGTTCTTTGTCTCTCACGGATGTCCCCGCGGTGAGCGCGTCGCGAACGGCGTCGCGAAGCAACGCGGTGCTGGCGTCAACCTGGGTGCTGTAACCCAAACGCTGCGACTCGGATGCTCGCTGTTGCCCTGCAGACACGGGACGGATCTCTCCGGCCAGGCTGATCTCGCCAAAGGCGATGAGCTGGTGGGGGATGGGCACGTCTCGCGCAGCGGAGGCGATGGCAATGGCTATCGCCAGGTCGGCCGCCGGTTCGGTGAGCTTGACGCCGCCGACCGTTGAAACGTAGATGTCTTTGTCGCCCAGCGGGATTCCCACCCGACGCTCAAGCACGGCGATCAGCATGGCAACCCTTGACGAGTCAACGCCGTTGGTCACTCGTCGAGGATTTGGCGCGGGGCTGGGGTTCACCAGCGCTTGAATCTCAACCGGAAGCATGCGCCGCCCTTCGGCGGCCAGGGTAACGCAGGTGCCAGAAACGGCCGCGCCCCGACTGAGGAACAGGCCGCTCGGGTCCGTCACCTCTGCAATACCGTCGGCGGTCATCTCAAAGCAGCCGACCTCGTCGGTGGGGCCGTACCGGTTCTTGAGCGCACGGATAAATCGGAGTGAGGTGTCCCTGTCGCCCTCAAAGTGGCACACTACGTCAACAAGGTGCTCCAGCACACGGGGCCCGGCAACGGCGCCGTCCTTGGTGACGTGACCCACCAGAATGACCGGCAGGTCGCGTTCCTTAGCCGTCCGCACGAGCGCCCCCGCGACCTCGCGCACCTGGGCCGGCTGCCCCGGTTGCCCGTCAATTGAGGCTGACGCAATGGTCTGGACCGAATCAACGATGAGGAGCGTCGGAGCCACGTCGTTGATGTGGCCAAGGACCGTTCCCAGATCGGTTTCGCTGGCCAGGAACAGGGAATCGTGCAGGGTGTGCGTTCGAGATGCCCTGAGTCGGATCTGGCTGGTCGACTCCTCGCCACTGACGTAAAGAACCCGTGCCCCCTGCGACGCAACACGGGCCGCCACGTCCAGGAGCAGTGTGGATTTACCAACACCCGGCTCTCCGGACAGGAGCACCGCGGCGCCAGGCACAATTCCGCCGCCAAGAACACGATCAAACTCACCGATCCCGATGGCCCTGTGCCCGGTGCGCTCCGCGGTGAGCTGGGTGATCGGTTGGGCTCGCCGATCGGCGGGCACGGTTGACGCAGCGGTGGTC
>JBQELM010000125.1:0-770 GCA_052103915.1 Mycetocola sp.
GTCATGGGCATCGGCACCATCCCGTCAACAGAAAAGGCGCTGGCTCGTGCGGGACTCAGCATCGCGGATATCGGGCTGTTTGAACTGAACGAGGCCTTCGCCGTTCAGGTGCTCTCACTCCTCGACCACTTCGGTATCGATGACGAGGACCCGCGCGTCAACCCCTGGGGTGGCGCCATCGCACTTGGCCACCCGCTCGCGGCGTCTGGCGTTCGGCTCATGATCCAGCTCGCCCGCCAATTTGAGCAGCGGCCGGATGTCAGGTTTGGACTGACCGCCATGTGCGTTGGACTCGGCCAGGGCGGAAGCGTCATTTGGGAGAACCCCCACTACACCGGACAGAAGGGGGTGTGAGCGTGAGCGCTGACTACAACCCACAGATCGACCTGGACGAGCTCCTCGCCTTTTCCGACGACGAGGTTGTCACGCAGTCGCTTGTCAGGGACGTGACCCCCAGGGCAGGCACGACGATTGCGCTCATCACCCTGGACAACGGGGAAGACTACAGGCGACCGAACACGTTTGGTGCACGGGGACTGCTTGAGTTGGAGCGAGTGCTGATCGAGCAGAAGGAGCGTGCGGCCGCTGGCGCCATCCAGGCGGTGGCGATCACCGGCAAGCCGTACATTCTGGCGGCGGGTGCCGACCTCTCCAGGGTGGGCGAGGTACCGAGTGTTGAGGCCGCACGTTCACTCGCTCAGCTGGGACACCGGGTGTTTAGCCGTTTGTCTTCTCTGGGTGTGCCCAGCTTTGTGTACGTCAACGGGTTG
>JBQELM010000125.1:780-4136 GCA_052103915.1 Mycetocola sp.
TGGCGCTTGGAGGCGGACTGGAGATCGGCCTGCACGCCGACTTCCGCACCGTATCCACCGCCGCCGCGGGGCTTGGCCTGCCAGAGGTCTTCCTTGGCCTCATCCCCGGTTGGGGCGGCTCGACTCTTCTCCCCCGCCTCATCGGTATTGAGAACGCTCTTGAGGTTGTCATCAGCAATCCGCTCAAGAACAACCGCATGCTGACCCCCCAGCGCTTCCATGAACTGGGCATAGCGGACGTCCTGCTCCCCTCCGCCACGTTCCTTGAGGACTCCATTGCCTGGACCGTGTCTGTTCTGGATGGCGCCGAGGTGCAGCGGCCGAACAAGCCGGGACGGTTGGAGCGCACGGTCAAGTGGCCGCTCGCCATTCAAGCGGCTCGCAAAATGCTTGAGGCAAGGATCGGCACCGTTGCCCGCTCGCCTTATGCGGCGCTCGCGCTCCTCGACCAGGCCAAGTCGGGCAGTGATGCTGACGGTTTTGTCCGAGAGGACGAGACTCTCACCGACCTCATCGTTGGTGACCAGTTCCCCGCATCGATCTACGCGTTCAACCTTGTTCAGAAACGGGCCAAGCGTCCGGCGGGCGCTCCCGATGCCGCACTGGCTCGGCGGATCAACCGGGTCGGCATCGTGGGTGCGGGACTCATGGCCAGCCAGTTTGCCGTGCTGTTCCTACGTCGTCTCCAGGTCCCCGTTGTGATCACCGATGTTGATCAGGCCAGGGTTGATGCCGGGGTTGACCGGATCCGATCAGACATAGCCGCACTGCACACCAAGGGCCGACTCAGCACCGACGACAAGAACCGGCTCAGTGCTCTCATCAGCGGCACAACCGACCACGCCGACTTCGCTGGGTGTGACTGGGTGATTGAGGCTGTTTTTGAGGAGCTCGGCGTGAAGCAGAGCGTTTTCCGCAGTATCGAGGCGCATGTCTCTCCTGAAACAATCCTGGCGACAAACACGTCGTCGCTGTCTGTGACAGACATTGGTTCTGTGCTGGAGCACCCCGAACGGCTCATCGGGTTCCACTTCTTTAACCCGGTCGCTGTCATGCCGCTTGTTGAGCTTGTCCGAACAGCGAGCAGCGACGATGCCGCGGTCGCCACCGGTTTTGCTGTCGCCAAGAAGCTGAAGAAGAACGCGGTCCTGGTTGCTGACGCCCCAGGCTTTGTGGTGAACCGGCTGCTCGCGAAGGTGATGGGAGAGGCAGCCAGGGCACTCGACGAAGGCACACCGCTCCCCGTCGTTGAACGCTCGCTCGCGCCGATCGGCCTCCCGATGGGGCCATCCCAACTGATGAACCTTGTCGGATGGAAGGTGGCCGCACACGTACAGGACACCATGGTCCGGACGTTCCCCGAGCGCTTCTACGCCTCACCAAATCTGCACGCTCTTGCGGCACTGGAGGAGGTCGTCACGACGGACAACGCCGGCCGGGTCACCGGTCTCACTCGGGCAGCGCAGAAGGCGATCACGGTCGGGGCAACCCCCGTTGACGAGGCCACAATCCTCCGTCGCGTTGAGGACGAACTGGCCAGCGAGATGTCACTCATGCTGGAGGAGAACGTCGTCGCCGCGGTTGAAGACATTGACCTCTGCCTGCTGCTCGGTGCTGGGTGGCCGTTCCAGGCGGGCGGGGCTTCCCCCTATCTGGACCGGTCGGGTGCCAGTGTGCGCAGCATCGGGCGCACCTTCCACGAACCGCCCATCAGGGGAATCGCTTCTCGGTAGAACACAACCCTCCGGGGCCGAGGGCACGATCCGTCTGACCGGTCATTACGGATATGACTCCGGCCCCTCAACCAAAAACCAGCACGGGCCCGGCACCTCCATGGAGGTGCCGGGCCCGTGTGTACGGTGACCTCTGTTAGGCGACGAGTGAACGCAGCACGTACTGCAGGATTCCACCGTTGCGGTAGTAGTCGGCCTCACCGGGGGTGTCGATGCGGACAACCGCGTCAAACTCGACCGTCTGCTTGCCCTCAGGCGAGTTCTCCGACGGCGTCGCCACCACGTGAACCGTCTTCGGCGTCCTGCCCTCGTTGAGCTCCTCCAGGCCGGTGATCGACACGATCTCCGTGCCGTCAAGGCCAAGGGAGTCAGCGGACGAGCCCACAGGGAACTGCAGCGGAACAACACCCATACCGATCAGGTTCGAGCGGTGAATGCGCTCGAAGCTCTCGGTGATGACGGCCTTGACTCCCAGAAGGCTTGTGCCCTTTGCCGCCCAGTCACGGGACGAACCAGAGCCGTACTCTTTACCGCCAAAGATCACCAGTGGTGTGCCCTGGGCCTGGTAGTTCTGGCTGGCGTCGTAGATGAACGACTGCGGGGCATCGGGCTGAGTGAAGTCGCGGGTGTACCCACCCTCAACACCATCAAGCAGCTGGTTCTTCAGACGGATGTTGGCGAAGGTTCCACGAATCATGATCTCGTGGTTTCCGCGGCGCGAACCGTAGGAGTTGAAGTCACGACGCTCCACGCCGTGCTCGCCCAGGTATCGACCGGCAGGGCTGTCAACCTTGATCGCACCGGCGGGGCTGATGTGGTCGGTCGTGACCGAGTCGCCCAGCTTGGCCAGAACCCGAGCGCCCGTGATGTTGGTCACCGGGCTGGTCTCCATCGTCATCCCGTCAAAGTACGGGGGCTTACGGACGTACGTTGACTCGGGGTTCCACTCGAACACGGCACCATCGGGCGTCTCAAGCGAACGCCAACGCTCGTCACCCTCAAACACTCCGGCGTACTGGGTGGTGAACATGCCCTCGTTGATCGAGTTGTCGATCGTGTCCTGTACCTCTGCGGCGTCGGGCCAGATGTCGGTGAGGAACACGTCCTTACCGTCCTGGTCGGTGCCCAGCGGCTGCGAGTCGAAGTCAAAGTCCATCGAGCCAGCAAGCGAGTACGCGATAACCAGCGGAGGGCTGGCCAGGTAGTTCATCTTCACGTCGGGGTTGATGCGACCCTCAAAGTTGCGGTTACCGGACAGCACAGCAGTCACGGCCAGGTCCTGGTCGTTTACTGCGTGCGAGATCTCGTCAAGCAGCGGCCCCGAGTTACCGATGCACGTGGTGCAACCGTAACCAACGGTGTAGAAGCCAAGCGCCTCAAGGTCCTCGGTCAGGCCGGCCTTCGCGTAGTAGTCGGTGACAACCTTGGATCCGGGGGCAAGTGTTGTCTTGACCCAGGGCTTGGCCTTGAGGCCCTTACGGACCGCGTTGCGAGCGAGCAGTCCAGCGGCCAGCATCACGGAGGGGTTTGAGGTGTTGGTGCATGAGGTGATGGCAGCGATAGCAACAGCACCGTGGTCAAGCGTGAATCGCGTGCCGTCCTCAAGGGTGACATCCGTGGGGT
>JBQELM010000125.1:4146-6286 GCA_052103915.1 Mycetocola sp.
TTTGACACCGACTGCGGAGCGTGAGCGCGCTCAAAGTACACCTCGTCGGCGTGCTCAGCCGTCTCGGGGGTTGCACCAGCCGGGTCAGAGGCGGGGAACGAGGCCTCCGACTGCAGGTCAACAACATCAACCGGGGTTGACGCGTAGTTGACCAAGTCGCGCTCGAACTGCTCCTTGGCATCGGTCAGCTCGATACGGTCCTGCGGACGCTTGGGGCCGGCGATTGAGGGAACTACCGATGACAGGTCAAGTTCCATGTACTCACTGAAGACCGGCTCAATGCTCGGGTCGTGCCACAGCTTCTGCTGCTTAGAGTAGGCCTCAACGAGGGCGATCTGTTCCTCGGAACGGCCGGTGAGACGCAGGTAGTCGAGCGTGACATCGTCAACGGGGAACATGGCAGCGGTTGAGCCGAACTCGGGGCTCATGTTACCGATGGTCGCGCGGTTGGCCAGTGGCACAGCGCCAACACCGTCACCGTAGAACTCAACAAACTTGCCCACAACACCGTGCTGACGGAGCATGTCGGTAATGGTGAGAACAACGTCGGTTGCCGTGACGCCGGCGGGAATCGAGCCGGAGAGCTTAAAACCAACAACCTTGGGGATCAGCATCGATACGGGCTGGCCAAGCATGGCCGCCTCGGCCTCAATGCCACCAACACCCCAACCCAGAACACCAAGACCGTTAACCATGGTGGTGTGTGAGTCAGTTCCCACACAGGTGTCGGGGTACGCGCGCAGCTGCCCGTCAACCTCACGTGTCATGGTGACGCGGGCAAGGTACTCAATGTTGACCTGGTGGACGATACCCGTTCCCGGCGGGACAACCTTGAAGTCGTCGAACGCGGTCTGGCCCCAGCGCAGGAACTGGTAGCGCTCACCGTTCCGCTCGTACTCAATCTCAACGTTGCGCTCAAGCGCGTTCTCCGACCCAAACAGGTCAGCGATAACGGAGTGGTCAATGACCATCTCTGCGGGAGCGAGCGGGTTGATCTTATTGGGGTCGCCACCGAGGCTCGACACGGCCTCACGCATGGTCGCCAGGTCAACGATGCAGGGAACACCGGTGAAGTCCTGCATGATCACACGAGCAGGCGTGAACTGGATCTCGGTGTTTGGCTCTGAGGTGGGATCCCAGCTTCCCAGAGCGGTGATCTGCTCGGCGGTGACGTTTGCACCGTCTTCTGTACGGAGCAGGTTCTCCAGCAGGACCTTCAAGCTAAAGGGCAACCGCTCATGACCCTCAACCGCATCAATGCGGAAGATCTCATAATCGGTTCCCTGGACGGTCAGGGTATCCCTTGACCCGAAACTGTTCGTTGCCACGATTCGCTCTCCTTCGGTCCCGTTTTCTCCAGGCGTTCACGCTCAATCTACGAGCGGAAACGTCCGCAATCTAGCAAGGCAGACCTAACCATGGATAGCGCACGAGTGTGAGGAGAATTATCTTGACACCGAGATAATTCTATCAGCGTTTATGGCAAGCGAATGACAGCGCCCCGCCGGGCCATGACCGGAGGACTCAGGAGTCAGAACGTCCCAACTGTTTCAGGAACCGGAAGACGCCTCTGCCGATGATGACCTCGACGACGCCCGACCAGTACCGGCATCAGCCTGCTTGGAGAGCCAGGCCCGAATGAGCAACCAGGTCAGCACAAGCGCCGGCGCATACAGCGGCAATCCCATGACCAGCTTTGTCACGCCAAGCGCGGCCACCTGGCCTGTCGCCCACAACGGAAGTTGCACAAGCAGCCGGGCAATAAACAGCAGTGCCCAGCCGGCGGTCACCCAGCTATAAAACCGACGCGCCCCCGGGCGTGAACGCCAGCTCACACCGTCACCAACAAGTACCTCAGCAATGAGGCCAACAAGAGGCCAGCGCACAGCAATCGAAATCAGCAACGCCGACGCGCTGACGGCATTAACGATAAAGCCGTAGACAAAGTTGTCTTCGGCCCGCCCCGTCATCAGCGCGAATACGGCCGAAAGCACCACACCACCCAGCCCACCAAGCGCGGCCACAAATGGGGTGCGCTGAATGAGCCGAATGGCGGTAAACAGGACAGCTGCGCCAACCGACAACCCCAAAGACCAGGCCAGGGATGTAGTGACAACGTAGGTCACAACAAAAACGAATC
>JBQELM010000126.1:0-6273 GCA_052103915.1 Mycetocola sp.
GGCGTGACGGCCTAGGCCTGGCGCTGACCCTGCAGGTCGAGTGTGATGGTGACGTCGTCACCCAGAAGGACGCCGCCGCTTTCAAGGGCAGCGTTGTAGCTCAGGCCAAAGTCGCCGCGCTTGATCACGGTCGACGCCGTCACGCCAGCCTTGTCGTTGCCGTCGAAGTCCTTGGCGAAGCCACCAACCTCAACGGTGAAGGTGACCGGCTTGGTGACGCCACGGAGGGTCAGCTCGCCGTCAACCAGAACGTCGTCCTTGTGGGTGCGGACACCGGTGGAACGGAAATCAATGGTCGGGTAGGTCTCAGCGTCAAAGAAGTCACCCGTGCGCAGGTGCCCGTCGCGGTTGGGCTCACCGGTGCTGATGGAGGCGACCTGAACGCTTGCGGTCACGCCGGCGTCGGAGAGCTCTTCACCGGTGGTGATGGTTCCCTCGAACTCGGAGAACGAACCACGAACCTTGCTCACCATGAGGTGGCGAATGCTGAAGGTGACGGTTGAGTGGACGGTGTCAAGCGTCCATGTGCCGGCCTGGTATCCGGGGATCTGCGCAGCGGTGACCATTGTTACTCCAAAGTGTGAGGGGAACGATTTGCGGGGCTAACGCCCGACGAAGCATTCAAACGTATGTAGATACCAGCCTATTCCGACTTCGTGAACTTTTTCTACACGCACTACTCTTGACAGCGAAACACCAGCAGAACGGACAGCTCCACCATCTCTGACACCACCACGTCCACTCCCGCTCGCGCCAGCTCAGGCTCACCAGCCTCTGGTGGAGCCCTCGCCTCGATCGCCGCATCGATTCTCTTCGGAATCATCAGCGTTCTCGGCGGGTCACTGCCCGGCATCTCACCAGCGGTCGCCACGGCATGGCGAGTCGTATTTATTCTGCTTGCCGTCGGCGCTGCCCTCGCCCCGCGGAGCAGACGATCCCATCTGGCTCACGACCTGCGGCGGATCACCCGCTCACCCCGACTGATCCTGCTCATTCTCACCACCACAACGATCATGTGGTTCCAACTCTGGGTCTTCATGTGGGCGCCAGCCAACCAGCGCACCCAGGAGGTTGCACTTGGCTACTTCCTGCTCCCGCTTGTCATGGTCATGATCGGACGCTTCGTTTTTGGCGACCGACTGACCTCCTGGCAGCGCGCTGCGGTCATCAGCGCCAGCGTTGGAGTGGCCGCCGAGCTGGTCATCTCACGGTCGCTCGGCTGGCCCGTGCTCTTGGTTGCCGGCCTCTACCCCGTCTACTTTGGCCTGCGTCGCTGGTTCGACCTGGACAGGCTGAGCGTCTTCTTCATTGAGATCGTGCTTCTGATGATTCCAGCAACCGCCCTCATCATCGGGAGCTTTGTTGGCGGCGATGCGACGCGCACCGGTGACCACTGGGCACCGCTGCTCACCATGGCCGCACTCAGCGGTGTCGCAATGATGCTCTACATCCTGGCGTCGCAACGCCTCACACTTGGCCTGTTTGGACTACTCAGCTACCTTGAGCCGGTCCTCCTGCTCTGCGCGGCCCTTGTCCTCGGCGAAAGCCTGACCTCAAGCGACGCCTTCGTGTACGGTCCGATCGCCCTGGCGCTTGTCCTACTCAGCATCGGAACCTGGCGTCACTCACGCACGTCGCGCGGCGGAACGGTGGAGCCTCCGCTGTAGCGCCACGGCAATCAACCCACGCCGAGGAGCCGCGATGAAGACACAGGCAAAAACAATACCCTGGACGAGCACAACGCTGCCCCCTGACGCCAGATTTGCGTAATAGCTGAGGTACAGACCACACAGTGCACACAGCACGGCAATTGTGGGTGCGATCCACAGCATCTGACCGAACCGCTGCGTCAGCAGGCGCGCGGTGGCCCCCGGGATGATCAGCATCGCAACGACCAGCACAACCCCAACCACCTGAAGCGCAGCGACGGCCGTCAGCGCCAGGGCGCCAAGCAGGATCGACGACAGCAGGACCGGGCGAAGACCAATGGTCAGCGCGTGTCCCGGATCAAAAGCAAAAAGAGTGAGATCCCGTCGCTTCAACAGCAGGACAACACTCACGATCACGGCGAGGATCGCGATCTGCATGAGATCGCCACGAGACACCCCCAACAGATTGCCAAAGACAATGTGGTTCAGGTCCGTCTGGGATGGCGTCACAGAGATGAGCACAAGGCCAAGCGCAAACAGCGTTGTGAACACGATCCCGATGGCGGCGTCCTCCTTGATGACGCCGTCGGTGCGAACGACGCCGATCAGGACAACCGCCAGAACACCAAAGATGAGCGCCCCGATCGCGAACGGAACGCCAACGATGTAGGCGAGCACAACCCCGGGCAGGACCGCGTGAGACACGGCATCTCCCAGGAGCGACCAGCCGATCAACACCAACCAGCAGGACAGCAGCGCACACACGATGGACGCGATTGTGACGGCCACGAGCGCGTTCAGCATGAACGGATAGCTAAACGGCTCAATGAGCAGTTCGTACAGATTCATGCGTTCCTCTCCTCATCGTGACCATTCCCGCCGGTTTGCCGCTCATTGTGGCCCGGCACACCGGGGGCCACGCCAAGGCCAAACACCGCGGCAAGATTGTCAACGGTGACAACGTCGGCCACAGCCCCCTGCGCGACCACTCGCCCGTTCAGCAGGAGTGCCCTGTCAGCCAGATCCTGAACACCAGCAAGATCGTGAGTGGAGACCACAACGGCGGCACCGTCCGCGGCGACCTCCCTCATGACAGCCGTCATCAGGCTCTGAGATCGGACATCAACACCGGCGAATGGTTCGTCAAGCAGCAGGACGCTGGCTTCCTGAGCCAGCCCCCGGGCGACAAACACCCTCTTGCGTTGCCCACCGGAGAGCTCGCCAATTTGTCGTCCGCCCAGGTCACCGAGCTGGACCCGCGCCAGAGCTTCAGAAACGGCATCCTGGTCGCGACGGCGAGGACGACGAAGGGGACCCATGTGGCCGTACCTCCCCATCATCACCACCTCGCGAACACTGAGCGGGAAGGTCCAATCCACGCGCTCACTCTGCGGCACGGAGGCAATCAGTCCGGCTCTGCGCGCCACAGCTGGCACACGACCGCCCACCGTGACTGCCCCCGATTGAGCGGTGATCTCCCCAACAATCGAGCGGAACAGGGTGGACTTTCCTGAACCATTTGTTCCGATCACCGCCGTCACGAGGCCGGCAGAAATAACGGTGGAGACATCGCTGAGTGCCCGTGTTGCTCCGTAGCTCACCGTGAGGTTACTGACCCTCACCGCGTCATGCTCAGGTCCCGATGTGGATCGTGGTGCGCCAGATACGCCCGGACGCCCCATCAGGAATCGGCCGTCAGCGCGTCAGCAATGAGCTCGGAGTCGTGCCGGATCAGCTCAAGATAACTGGGCACGGGACCGTCGGACTCCGACAGCGAATCAACGTAGAGCACACCCCCAAAGCGAGCTCCACTGGCCTCAGCGACACGCTGCATGGCGCTATCCGAGACCGTCGACTCGCAGAAGACAGCGGGAACACTGTTCTCGGAGACAAAAGCGATGGTGTCAGCCATCTGCTGCGGGGTCGCCTGCTGCTCGGAGTTCACTGCCCAGATGTACTGTTCCGTGAGCCCGGCGTCCCGAGCGAGGTAAGAAAAAGCCCCCTCGCAGGTCACCAGCGCTCGGTGGTTCTCGGGAACGTCAGCAAGCCGATCCACAAGCTCGTCGTGCACGTCCTGCAACTGCGCCTTGTACTCGGCTGCGTTCGCTTCAAACTGATCGGCGTGCTCCGGCGCCAACTCACTGAAGTCCTTAACCATGTTGTCCACGTAGATCTGGACATTCAGCGGCGACATCCAGGCGTGGGGGTTGTCTAGGCCGGCAGCGGCATCCTCGGTGATCGTGATCGGGGTAATCCCGCGACTGGCCACACGATGTGGGGCATCAACATCTGCAACAAAGCTTTCGAACCATGCTTCAAGGTTCAGGCCGTTATCAAGAATCAGATCGGCGTCCGCGGCCGACCGGAGATCACCGGGGGTGGGCTCGTATCCGTGGATCTCCGCACCAACCTTGGTGATGGATTCAACCCTGAGCGCGTCACCGGCAACCTCTGAGGCGATATCGGCAAGAACGGTGAAGGTTGTGAGCACGAGGGGCCGCTCGTCTCCCCGGTCTGCTGCCCCGTCGGATGACGTCGTTGCACACCCGGACACAACCACTCCACTCAGCGCAAGCACCGCCAGCGCTGCACCTCGGGTGCGGCCACGTCGAGCGGTCGTGCGTGGTCGGTTGGTGCGCGCGTGGCTGGAGTACTTCATGCCTTGATCGTATTGTTCGGCTATCCGAACTTGCAAGTTAACCGATCAAAATAATCGGCCGCGCTGCTACCCACCGGTGTCGAACACAGCCACGCCGGTCACCGACAAACGCGCTGCACACATCCGCAATGTCGGGATCGTGCAGCGCGCCGAGGCCGGAGCCCAACGGGGCGTCCTCGGGCCGGTGCCACCGGCTCGAGGACACGCCGCTATGCGTCGTTCACGCCACCCCGCTCGCGCACCCTGCGTCCGTGAACCACACCGAGTCCAAGAGCAAGACACAGCGCGCCCACTGCCGACCAGAGCAGTCCGCTCGGGTTCTCACCGGTTGCGGCAAGGCCGGATGCCCCGACCGCCTCCCGAGTTGAGTTCCCACCATCCGCGGCGTCGGTACCGGCCACGTCAGGAGTGGGTATCCCCTGCCCAGCACCGTGATCGGCTTTCCCCTCGCCGTCGGTGCCTGCTACCGGTGGCGTTGTTGGGCCACCATCGGGAACCCGAGCCTCGGCAACAACAACGGTCACTGTCGCCGAACTGGGGAGCACCCCGTATGCGCTCGGGACAAAACGCAGCTCTATGTCATGAGTTCCCACCGGTATACCATCAATATCGCCCACGCCCCGTCCCTCGACGACGTCAAAGGGCTCACCAACCGGCGCATCGCTCCGGAACGCCTGAATGTGGCCCTCGACAGGCCCACCGACGGCGCTGCCGTCCACCGACTGGTCATCCTGCGCTGAGGCACCAACACGCGTCGGAACCGGCACCTCGGCCACAGAGGTCACCGTCGCTCCCACCTGAACAGGCTGCCCAAAGGTGGACTGAATCTCGGTGTTGTCAGGGGTGACCACGGTGCTGATGGTGTCGACCCGAACGCCGACGGACTCACTCTCGGAGGCCTTGAAGCCGGGGATCGGAAGGAACCGGGCGGTGATGGTCCTGTCGCCTACCTGAAGATCCGTCAGGGTCGCCTCAAACCGAGCAACGCGCCCCGCCCCCACAGGGCTGTCGTCTTCCGAGGACACCTCGGTGAACACGGACTCACCGTCAACAAGAATCTCAAATCCGCTCTGCGGCGTTGCCTCGTTGAGGTCGCTGAGGTTCTCCACCGTCACGCTCACGGTCACCGGCGTCCCCGCCGTCACCCGATTCGCTGAGACCCCCAGTGTTGTCAGCGTGGGAAGGTCACGGACATCAATATCTGACGGCTCAGACTCCGACGACGCATAGTTCCCCGACTCGCCGTTAAAAGCAGCGGTAACCGACCGTGTACCAAAAGGAATGATGGCGTCCTCAAACGTCACCAACCCACCACTACGCACCTCAGCGGTGGATACGGCAACGCCGTCAGCGCGCAGCTCCGCCTGACCGTTGATCCCGGTGACAGCGGACGTCACCCGCGCGGACACATCGACCGGTGTGAATGCGGAAACCGACCGCGGAATGCTGGTAATCACGGTCTCTGTTGGCGCCTGCGCAACGCTGATCGTGCGGGAGGGGCTCAGAGATGGCAACGCATCGCCCAGGCCCGGAATCGTCGACACCATGCCGGGGAACGACACGCTCACCTCATGCGTCCCCGCGGGGATAGGTGTATCCGCGACGATCAGCGTCCAGAACTGACCGTTGCCAATGTAGATCAGATATCCACGGCCAACGGACTCTCCATTAAGCAGAAGATCGATACCACCGCCGATGATGACCGACGCGTAGTCAAGTGTCACCGTCGCCGCGACAACCAGGGACCGTCCGTAGACGCTTGGTTCCGAAAAAAGCGTAAACGATGTGGAGGACCTGACTGCCGGCACGGTTTCCTCGTCGGCGCTGGTGTCCGCGGTCTCCTGCGTTTCAGGATCCTCTGCTCCGGCCGCACCGGCCGAGGGAGTCACCTCCGGCGTCGGCGACGTGTGCGTCGTCGGCTCAGGCGTCACGGCATCGGAGGCAGCAGGCCTCACGGCATCGGAG
>JBQELM010000127.1:0-6226 GCA_052103915.1 Mycetocola sp.
ACCGGTGCCAACGCCGGAATTGGCCACTGGATGCAGCAGGGCCGTGAGTACGTCCGTGTTGACATCGTCCTGGCCGCCCTCATTGTGTTTGCCGTTGTGGGCAAGGTTGTTGACTCGCTTGTCCGCCTGCTGGAGCGCCGCCTGCTGCGCTGGAGGGACAACATCGAGAAGGACATGGACGCATGAGCAAACAGCTGAGCATTTCTGGCGTCTCGCGGGTCTTCCACTCCACCGGTCAGGGCGCGGACGTTGTGGCTCTCGACAACGTTGACTTCACCGTTGGCGCCGGCGAGTTTGTGGCGCTGGTTGGCCCGTCCGGCTGCGGCAAGTCCACGCTGCTGCGAAGCATCGCCGGTCTTGACACCGCCTTCACCGGCGAGATTCACGTCGGTGACCGCCTGGTCACCAAGTCAAGCATTGAGACCGGCGTGGTGTTCCAGGAGCACCGCCTGCTCCCGTGGCTGAACGTGCGCGACAACATCCTGTTCGGGTTTAAAGGGACCGCGGCTGAGCGGTCGGCACGGGCGGACGAGATGCTCGCCCTGATGCACCTGGAGGCCTTCGCCGAGTCGTACCCCCACCAGCTCTCCGGCGGGATGGCGCAGCGCGCTGCCATCGCCCGTGCCCTCGCGCCGCGGCCGGACGTGCTGCTGCTTGATGAGCCGTTTGGTGCGCTTGACGCCTTCACCCGCATTGAGATGCAGGACGCCCTCCGTGAGGTGTGGCGCACGCAGAACACCACAGCCGTCCTGGTCACGCACGACATCGAGGAGGCCATTGCCCTGGCCGACCGTGTTGTGGTGATGGCTCCGCGCCCCGGACGGGTGAAGCACATCGAGACCATCGACCTCCCCGCCGAGCGGGTGCGGACAACGGCGGAGTTCGCCGACTACCGCGCCGCGCTTCTGGCCCAGTTCAACCTGACGTAGGAACGCCAGGACCCGCACCACTCCCCCACCCCACAGCCGAAAGACAGCATGACTTCCTCACCCGCACGCACCAGAACCCGCCTCCTCATCGCCGCCGCCGCGGTCGCCGCCACCCTGGTCGGCTGCAGCAGCGGAACGGCCAGCACCGACGCGGCCTCGGACGGCGCCGAGGGCATCAGCCTGCCCCGCGTTGCCACCGTCGCCTCCTACCCGGCACTGCCGTCCGGCCTGGAGCAGGGCCTGTTTGACGAGGCATTCGGAACCGACGCCTCCGGCATGACCATCGACTATGTTGCCTCCGGCCCTGACGGTGTCCAGGCGCTCAGCGCCGGTCACACCGACATCGTCATCGGCGGCTACGACCCCGGTGTGCTGCTCGGTGATAGCGACGTCCGCATCCTGGCGCTGACGGAGACCAGCCCGGAGACGCACGCCGTCCTGGTCGCACCCGACTCCGACATCACAAGCGTTGACGACCTGGAGGGCAAGACCGTTGGTGGCTTCTCCGCCTCCATTGCTCCGTTCCTCTCGCTCATGCTGGAGAGCGAAGGCAAGTCGAACGACTTCATCAACTACATCCAGGTCCCCAACGACGGTGGCCTGTCCGCCCTCAGCTCCGGCGCGATCGACGCCTGGTACACCTGGGACCCGTTCTACGCTCAGGCCGAGCTGCAGGATCTGGCCACCCCGCTGGTCACCGGTGAGGACTTCTTCCTGAACCCCATCGTTCTGCAGACCACGCAGAGCTACCTGGACGAGCACCGCGACTCCATTGACGCGTTCATCGACGGCTACATCGCCTCAACCGACTGGGTGAACGAGAACAAGGACGCCGCCCGCGACTACATGGCCGAGGCCACCGGTATGACCCCCGAGGCCGCGGAGGTCACCATCGACCGTCGCCACTACGAGGTTGTTGTTCCCGACGAGACGGCTGTTGACTGGATGAACCGTCTGGGAACCCTGCAGAAGGACTCCGGCCTGATCACCGACACCCCCGACCTGAACACGATCATCGACACCACGATCGTTGAGCAGTCGCTGGCCAGCGCAGGAAAGTAGTCACGATGACCGCCCCCGCCTCTGACCCGGCCGCACACGCTCCCCTCGCGGGACGTGTTGCGGTGGTGACCGGTGGTGCGCGCGGGATTGGCCGTGGCATCGTTGAGCGGCTCGCCGCCGACGGTGCCACGGTTGTGGTCTCGTACGTGTCCCCCTCGTCGGATGAGCGGGTGGCGGAACTCTGTGAGACCATTCGGGCTGCCGGTGGAGTGGCCGAGTCGTTCCGCGGTGACATCGGTGACCCGGCCGTCGCCCGCGAGCTGATTGCCATGGTCCGCGACCGTTTTGGCCGGCTGGATGCCCTGGTCAACAATGCGGCCGTCGCCGACTACAAGCCGGTGGGTGAGTTCAGTGTTGAGGACGTGCAGCGCACCCTCGCGGTGAACGTTGCCGCTCCGTTTCTGCTCAGCCAGGAGGCACTCACCCTGATGGGTGAGGGCGGTCGGATCGTCATGATTGGCTCAACCGTGGCGACCCGGATGGCCCGCCTGAACGGCAGCCTGTACGCCACAAGCAAGGCCGCGCTGATCGGCATGGTGAAGGGCATGGCCCGTGACCTGGGTCCGCGCGGGATCACGGTCAACCTGGTCAACCCCGGTCCGACCGAGACCGAGATGCTCCGGGAGCACCCGCCGGAGAAGATCGCCGAGATGGTGTCGTTTATGGCCATCAAGAAGCTTGCCCAGCCGCGGCACACGGCGGCCATGGTTGCCGCCCTGCTGCGGGACGACGCGGAGTACACAACGGGAGCGGTGATCGGGGTTGATGGTGGCTTCACCATCTAACGCCGCTGGCCAGGACGCCACTGGGCAAAACAGCGCCGGCCAGAACAGCGCCGGCCAGAACAGTGCTGACCAGGACAGCGCGTGGTTTGATCGTGCGGTCGCCGACCCCTCCGGTCTGGCCGCACTGGAGGCCGAACTGATCGGCCAGTCCGACGTTCTGGCCTACCCGTCCACGCCGTGGACGCAGAGCGCAGCCGATGTCGCGATCACCCGCGACCGCGCAGCCCACGCCGTGCACACCACCCGCTCAGCGGATCCGGCAGAACTGGCCACGGCAGACACCGTTGACGTGATCATCGTCGGCGCTGGCCAGGCTGGACTGACGACGGCGGCAAAACTGCGCCGTGAGGGTGTGGAGCGGGTCCTCCTGGTTGACCGCGCTCCCGCCCGCCATGAGGGCCCCTGGGCAACCTGGGCCCGCATGCGCACCCTGCGCACCTCCAAAGACCTGCACGGCCCCGACGCCGGGCTCCCGGCCGCGACGTTCCACCGCTGGTTTACCGCCCAGTACGGGCAGGACGCCTGGGATGGCCTTGACCTGATCCCCCGCACCATGTGGATGGACTACCTGGTCTGGATCCGCCGGGTTTTTGCCCTGACCGTGCTGAACTCCACCGAGGTCACGGATGTGACGCCGAGTGGATCCCTGCTCACGCTGACCCTGCGCGACACCACAACGGACGCCACAATGGGCGCGATCCGCACCGTCACCACCCGGCGACTGGTCATCTGCACCGGGATCAGCGGAATCGGCGGGGCAGCGCTGCCCGAGTGGGCGTCGTCGCTCCCGCGTGAGCTGTGGCGGCACTCCTCTGACGAGCTGCCGACCGGTGACCTGGCCGGTCGCCGGGTCGCCGTTCTTGGCGCAGGCGCCAGCGCCTTTGACAACGCCGCCACCGCACTCGAGGCCGGTGCCACGGTCACCCAGTTTGCCCGCCGCCGCGCACTGCCCACCGTGAACGGGCTGCGGTCGCTGGAGAACCGCGGGGTGTTCCGGCACTTTGACGCACTGCCTGACGAGGACCGGCTCAGCATCGGCCGTCGCAGCCTGTCGCTGTCCGTCCCTCCCCCGGTTCACTCGGTTGAGCGCTGCACGGCACACGCCGACTACAGCCTGCGCCTGGGCGAGGGATGGCGGTCCGTGTCCGAGCGGGACGGCCGAGCGGTTGTGACACTGACTTCCGGCGAGAGCGCCGAGTTTGACCTGCTGATCCTGGCGACCGGTTTTGACGTCGACCTGTCCAGGGTGGAGTGGCTGGACTCGGTCAGGGACGGACTGGCCACCTGGGCCGACCGTGCCGAACTGGGCGGGCACCCGGCGGATGAGCGCCTCGGCCGCTACCCGTATCTGGCCCGTGGCATGGCCGCGACGGCCAGAACCGCTGAGGCTGTGCCGTGGGCGGGGCACATTTTCCTGTTCAACCAGGCCGCTCTGATCAGCGCTGGCCCCGCCGCGGTGGGCATCAACACGATTGCGACGGGCAGTGACGCGGTGGTGGCCGAGCTCTGCCGGTCGTTGCTGGCCGAGGACGCTGATCGCATCACCGCCGCGTACCTGGCTGACACCGTGGAGCCCGTGTCAGAGGGATAGGTCCCCACCGGTTGGGCGTTCCGCTGCCCTGCCACCTCTGTTGTGTCGTGCCTGGGCTCGAGAGGTTCAGATACGCGCTGATCACTCCAGCCCGCAGGAGAGTTGGCAGGAAGACGTAGTGGATACCTGAGCACAAGGCGTTTGATGTCCGTTGTACCCTCGGCACATGATGGATGTGCTTGTGGATTTTCTTGCGCTGATTGCCGCAATTCTTGCGCTGTGGATGCTCACTCACGTCATGTGTTCACGTCACACCAGTCACGATTCCTCACGCCGACCTGTTTTGTTTGGCGTAGGGATCAACATTCTGGCTGTCCTTGTTGGCAGCTATGTCATCGTGGTCTCGGGTACTGCCGAAGAACTTCCGTTTAGCGTGTGGGAGTTCTTCGGCGGCGGCATGATCGGTATCTGCCTCGGTGCGGTGACCGCTTTTCGCCGTAACGCTCGTGCGACGAGGTGACGCCATCGGATGACCCCGCGTGACGCCCCGGTGACGGTCGGTGACGCCCACCCTCGATGGCGTGCTGTGCCGCCGATAGCCTCGGGTCACCGCGGACCCCGCCGCGGCCCGGCCCCCAAGGACACCAGTCATGACCGCGCTTTTGACCCTGCTTCTGCTGCCCACTGCGGCGCACCCCTCGGCCAGTAATCCGGGTGTCAGCCCCGTCGCCAGCTACAGCGACTGGCGTGACCGCGCCCGCACGGCGGAGCGGGCCGGAATCGACGCGCTGTTTATCGCCGACTCCCCCGGAATCTGGGCGGCAACCGACCAGCCGCGCGCCTTTGACCCGGTGTCGCTGCTCTCCGCCCTGGCACGGGACACCAGCAGCATCGGACTGATCGGCACGTCCTCAACCAGCTTTAACGAGCCGTACACGGTCGCACGCCAGTACGCCTCCCTGCACCAGATCAGTGACGGTCGGGCCGGCTGGAACAGCGTGGGAACCTCCGACGCCCGCGCTGCAGAGAACTTCAACAGCACCGGCTGGGACGACCACGCGCGCCGCTACCGGGTGGGCCACGAGTTCACCGGCGTTGTGCGTGAGCTGTGGCGGGCCGGTCGCACCCCGATCGGTCACGACGGGGAGTTCTTCCGGGTGCGTGGCCCGCTTGATGTGCCGCTTGATGCGGACAACCAGCCCATCATCACGCAGGCGGGAGGCTCGGAGGCCGGTCTTCAGCTGGCCGCCGCGTACGCCAACGCCACCTTCGGGAACCTGGCCAGCCATCGGGCGGCGTTGGAGTTCAGGGCTCGGCTACGGGAGGCGGAGGCCGCTCATGGCCGGACCGCCCCCAACCATGTGCGCCTGCTTCCCGGTGTGGTGCCGTACCTGGCCGATTCGGAGGACGAGGCCCGCGCCTACAAGGCCTCCCTGGATGCGGCCGTTGACCTTCGGCCCCTGATTCCCACGGTTGCCCGATTCCTGCACCTGCCGGTCGAGACGCTGGAGCAGCTGGAGGAGGACGCCCCGTTCCCCGTGTCGCTACTGGCCGATCCGGCGACCGTCACCAACTCCGTTGCGACCTACGCCGCACTGTACGAGGTTGTGCACAGTACCCGGCCAACCACGGCTCAGCTACTGCTGAAGGCCGGCGGTGCGGCCAGACACCGGGAGTTTGTCGGAACGCCGCAGAGCTTTGCCGACCATCTGGAGCACTGGGTGTCGACGGACGCCGCCGACGGCTTCATGCTCATGCTGCCCAGCTACGGCCGTGACCTTGACTACTTTGCCGACGCGGTTGCGCCCGTCCTGCGGGAGCGGGGACTGGTGTCACCGCTGGGTGACCCCCGCAGCCTGAGTGAACGGTTTGGGGCGACTCATCCGGCGTAGGCCGAGTGGTTGTTATGCCCGGTCTGA
>JBQELM010000128.1:0-6221 GCA_052103915.1 Mycetocola sp.
GACGTGCTGTTCCTTGTGTACATCGGAACCATTGCCGTGCCGTGGCAGTCGTACATGATCCCGCAGTTCATCCTGCTCACCGAGGTGGGCCTGACCAACAGCCTGATGGCGATCATGCTGCTGCAGGCGTTTGGTGCCTTTGGTGTGTTCCTGATGAAGCAGTACTACGAGACCATCCCGGAGGAGCTCAGCGAGGCTGCCCGCATTGACGGCCTGAGCGAGTACGGCATCTGGCGCAAAATCATGCTGCCGCTGTCCGTTCCCGCCCTGGCCAGCCTGGCGCTGCTGACCTTTGTGAACACCTGGAACGACTACCTTGGTCCGCTGATCTACCTGCGCGATCCGGAGCTCTGGACACTGCAGCTGGGTCTGCGCAGCTTTGTCAGCAACCTGTACGACACCAACTACGCGCTGCTGTTCGCCGGACTCACGATCTCGATCGTGCCCATCGCCATCATCTTCATGCTTGGCCAGCGCTACTTTGTTGAGGGCATAGCGACCAGCGGATTGAAGGGCTGAGCCGTGCGCCGAATCTCGCACGAGGCCATCGCGGGCATCATCGGGGTGGTGGGGCTGGCGATGATCGTCAACCTGCTTGTCCTGCTGACCGCGCTGCCCCTGGTGTTCCTGCTCATCACCACCGACCCGGTGCTGTCCTGGCCGCTGATCGCCGTCGCAGCGGTTCTGGCATCGCCCGCGGTGACCGCCGCGTTCCGGGCGTTCCGTGAGCACAGTGCGGGCGGGCTGTCCCCGGCACGCGCCTACCTGGCCGGGCTCCGGTCCGGCTGGAAGAAGTCAATGCTGATCGGTGCACTCGTGGTGGCGGCGACGGTTGTGGTGCTGGTTGACGTCAGCCTGTTCGCCCGCTCGGACGTGGCGGTTATCACCGTCCCGCTTCTGGGTGTTGTTGCGGTGCTGACGGCAGCGATTGGCATGCTCTCGCTCGTCGCCCTCTCCGAGGTGCCCACGGCACGGCTGCGCGACGTGCTTGCGGCGAGCGCCGTGCTCGCCGTCCGCCGCTGGTACATCACCGCGGTGTCGCTGCTCGTGGTTGGCATCCAGGCGGCACTGTTCACCCAGCTTCCCGCCATCGGCGTGGGCATCACCGCCTCCGCCGCCCTGTACCTGGTGTGGGCCAACTCACGTTTTGCCCTGCGTCCCGTGCTCCGCCTTGACGAGGTGACAGCGTGACCGGCCACACCCACACATCCAACGTTGATAAAGGATCAGAACCCATGACGTCCCATCTGCCCGCACCGGGCCAGGCTGTGGCACTCGACGCCGCAACGGTTGACGGGGCCATCGCCGATGCGCTCGCCATCATCCGCCGCAACATCACCACCTTTGGCACCGGCTTTCCTGACGACACCACCACAGACAACCGGTACCCGCTCCGTCCCGCGGCGGGGGAGATCCCGCTCGGCGGGAACAGGGGGTGGACAACCACATTTTGGACGGGCCTGCGCTGGTTGGCCGGTGAGCTGAGCGACGATCCGCAGTTCCACGTGGCTGCCCGGGTGGACACCGCCGACTTCGCGCGTCGACTCCGCGCGGGGCAGGACCTGGACACCCACGACCTTGGCTTCCTGTACAGCCTCACCTCCGTCGCAGCGTGGCGGTTGGAGCAGGACGAGGACGCCAGGGAGGTGGCGTTGCTCGCCGCCGATCTGCTGATGCGGCGCTTCCTTGAACCGGCCGGCATCATCCAGGCCTGGGGCGACCTTCAGGACCCGGCGCAGCGGGGCAGGACCATCATCGACAGCCTGATGAACATGCCCCTGCTGACCTGGGCCGGTGAGCAGAGCGGCGAGGAGCGTTTCCCCGACGCCGTGGTCCGGCACACCGCTCAGCTGCGCGAGCACATCCTGCGCGACGATAACTCCACCTTCCACACCTTCTACTGGGATGCGGAGACGGGTGAGGCCCTGCGCGGGGGGACGGAGCAGGGCGCTGGCGACCAGTCCTGCTGGGCGAGGGGCCAGGCGTGGGGCATCTACGGTTTTGCCCTCAACTACCGGGTGACCGGGGATGAGCGTCTGCTTGAGGCGTCGCGTCGCTGCGCCGACTACTTCGTGTCGCACCTTCCGGATGACCTGGTCCCGTTCTGGGACCTGGTGTATACGGACGGTTCCGACGCCCCCAGGGACAGCTCCGCCGGTGCGATTGCCGTCAGCGGCCTGATTGTGCTCGCCGAGGTGGAGACCGATCCGGAGCGTGCGGCGTGGGCGCGGGCAACCGCAACGGCCATCCTCGACTCGCTGATCAGGAACTACACGCCTGAACGCCCGGAGGACGCCGACACCCTGCTGCTGCACAGCGTGTACGACCTGCCCAAGAGCGTGGGTGTTGATGAGGGAACGCTCTGGGGTGACTACTTCTATCTGGAGGCGCTCACGCGGTTCTCCCGCCCGGACTGGAGGCCGTACTGGTGAGGCTCATCTCCTGGGATTCTTCTGACGGGCCGCGTCCCGCCGCCCTCACCGTTGACGACCTGGTTGTTGACCTGAGCTCCGTGGCCGACCGGGTGGAGGACGTTCTTGCTGACGACCGCACGCGGGAAGCAGCCGACCAGCTGGTGTCCGCCGCGGAGAGTGCGGGTGCGCCGGGCGGTGATGGTGCTCCCGGTCCGGCGGTTGCGGTCGTCGGGTCGCTGGCGGAGACACCGCTGCTCGCTCCGGTCAGGCCCGGCCGCATCCTGTGCCTGGGCTACAACTACCGGGGTCACCTGCCCGCCGGGGTCACCGAGCGTGACCCCGACCCGGAGTACCCCAACGTGTTCGTGAAGACCCCCAACGTGCTGCGGGGTCCCAGAGACGCCGTGACTCTGCCCCGGGCCAGCGACAACGTTGACTACGAGGGCGAGATCGCCATTGTCATCGGACGCAGGGCCGACGCGGTGAGCGTGGAGGAGGCCGCCGCACACATCGGCGGATACACCCTGTTCAACGATGTCTCCGCGCGCGACTGGCAGGACCGCTCCAGCCAGTGGGAGCTCGGCAAGTGCTTTGACGGTTTTGGTCCGCTTGGACCGTGGCTGGTCACCGCAGATGCTGTGTCCGATCCGCACGCGCTCACGGTTGAGGTGATCAGGGATGGGGATGTCACCGTGTCGCAGAGCACGACCGACCTGGTGTTCTCGATGCCGTTCATCGTGCACTACCTGAGTCAGGTCATGGTGCTTGAGCCGGGCGACGTCATCGCCACGGGGAGCCCACAAAAACTGCCGGACGCCCTCGCCAGCCACCGACCCCTGACAGACGGGGACGCCGTCACGATCAGGGTGGAGGGGCTGGGGGAGCTGACCACCCGGTTCATCGCAGACACACGCAGAGAGGGAGCGACATCATGATCCTTGACCGTTTTCGGCTGGATGGCAGGGTGGCGCTGGTCACGGGCTCAACCCGGGGTCTGGGCCAGGCGGCCGCGATTGGTCTCGCCGAGGCCGGAGCCGACCTGGCGCTCCTTGACCGGGGTGACGCGGCGGAGACCGCCGAACGGGTCCGCGCGACGGGTCGCCGTGTGCACCTGATCCGGCGCGACTTTGCTACCGCAACCCCCGAGGAGCTGTCGGCGGCGGTTGACGAGGTCATCGGCACCCTTGGCGGCGTCGACATCCTGGTCAACAACGCCGGAACGATCCGGCGTGCACCGGCCGCCGAGCACCCGGTCGCCGACTGGGACGAGGTGCTCGCCGTCAACCTTGACTCCGTGTTCCACCTGTCCAGGGCCGTCGGCGTGCACATGCTCGGTCGGGGGTCGGGACGCATCATCAATGTGGCGTCGATGCTCAGCTTCCAGGGCGGCATCCTGGTGCCGGGGTATGCGGCGTCCAAGCATGCGGTTGCGGGGCTGACCAAGGCGCTCGCCAATGAGTGGGCCGCCTCGGGCGTGACCGTGAACGCCATCGCCCCCGGCTACATGGCCACGGACAACACCGCGCCAATTCGGGCGGACGCGGCGAGGGAGCAGTCGATCCTTTCCCGTATTCCCGCCGGGCGCTGGGGTGAGGCGGAGGACCTTCAGGGTGCGTTTGTCTTCCTCGCCTCTGACGCCGCCTCGTACGTCACGGGGGCCATCGTGCCGGTGGACGGCGGGTGGCTGGTGCGTTGACCCGCCCGGTCACGGATACCGCCGTGCACCGCCACCACCGCCACCACCGCCACCGCCCCGTCCGGGCCGGCCGCCTGAGCCGCCACCAGCACCACCCCACATCTGAACCACCCACGGAAGGACCACCATGAAGTAGCGCTACGCCACCAACCCCGAGCAGATCCCCGGTTGGACAACCGAGCAACTTCGCGAGCAGTACCTGCTCCCCGACATCTTCGCTCCGGGCGAGATCCGGCTCACCTACACCCACCATGACCGCATCGTGCTGGGTGGTGCGGTCCCCGCTGGTCAGACGCTTGAGCTGACCGGCTACCCGGAGATCCGCAGCGAAACGTTCCTTGAGCACCGCGAACTCGGTGTGGTGAATGTCGGCGGAGAGGGTGTGGTGACCGCTGATGGTGAGAGCTACACACTCGTGCCCGGAGCCTGCCTCTATCTGGGCCGCGGCGTGACCGACGTGTCCTTCAGTGACGGCTCCGGTACCGCACAGTTCTACCTGTTCTCCGCCCCGGCCCACACCAGCTACCCGACGGTTCTTGTCGCCCCGGGTGAGGGAACGGTGCGTGAGCTGGGCGACCAGTCCACCTCCAACCGTCGCACCCTGAACCAGTACATCCACGAGAACGGGGTGCGCTCCTGCCAGATCGTGATGGGGGTTACGCAGCTGCACGAGGGGTCGATGTGGAACACTATGCCGGCCCACACCCACTACCGCCGGACCGAGTGCTACCTCTACTTTGACCTTGCAGAGGACGCCCGCGTCATCCACCTGATGGGTGAGCGTCAGGAGACCAGGCACCTGGTTGTTGCTGACCGCCAGGCCGTCATCTCGCCCAGCTGGTCCCTGCACTCCGGTGTGGGAACGGCGGCGTACTCCTTCGTCTGGGCGATGGCGGGCGAGAACCAGGCCTTTGATGACATGGACTCTGCCCCCGTCACCGAACTGCGATGAGCGGGGCGCTACTCGCCGTCGGCGAGACGATGGCCGTTGTTACACCGGCCACCGGCGACCCGGTGCGAGACGCCGGAACGTTCATCGTCGACGCGGGTGGTGCCGAGTCGAACGTGGCGGCCCACGTCGCCGCGCTGGGTCACGAGTCGCGTTGGGTGAGCAGGCTGGGCGACGACGCTCTCGGCGCACGCATCCGCGATCAGCTGGACCGACGGGGCGTTGACACCTCCGGTGTTGTTATTGACAGCACCCGCCCGACCGGGCTCTACCTGAAGGACCCGGGACACGGGGTGGTGTACTACCGCTCCGGGTCGGCGGCGTCGGCGTGTGATGTCGCCGACGCGGCAGGGGTTCGGTGGGACGGCGTTGCCGTGCTGCACATCACGGGCATCACGGCGGCACTGTCGTCGACGGCCGCGGAGTTCCTTGATGAGCTGATCGTCAGGGCGCGGGCGGCGGGCGCCCAGGTGAGTGTCGATGTGAACCATCGGCCGGTGCTGTGGACCGGACGGGACGCGGCCGCGCCGCTTGATGCGCTGGCCCGCCAAGCCGACATTCTGTTTGTGGGCCGGGACGAGGCAGAGGCGCTCTGGGGTGAGGCAACGGCCGAGGCCATTCGCGACCGGTTCCCGCTGACGCCGGTCCTGGTGGTGAAGGACGCCCACATCGGTGCCACGGCTTTTGCCGGAACCACCACCGTTTTTGAGCCGAGCGCGCGGGTTGACGTGGTCGACGCCGTTGGTGCGGGGGACGCCTTCGCCGGTGGATTCCTGGCTGCAACGCTTGCAGGGGAGTCGATTGCCGACCGCCTCCGACACGGACATGCGCGCGCCGCACTGACCCTGCGCACGGCGGGAGACTCCGTCACCGATGATGATGAAGGAGGGCGGCCCTGATGGGTTCCACCTGGTTTGACGAGGCGCTGGGCGCCACACCGGTTATGGCGATCCTGCGGTCTCGCGGGGTGGAACGCTCGCTTGAGCTGGCCACGACGGCCTGGGACCTTGGCATCAGGGCTGTGGAGGTGACGATTCAATCCGACACCGACGAGCGGGCCCTGCACGAGGTTGCGTTCCGCGGTGCCGAGCGCGGTGTGCACGTGGGGGCTGGCACAATCACCACGGTGGAGCAGGTGGAACGAGCCGTTGAATGCGGTGCG
>JBQELM010000129.1:0-6176 GCA_052103915.1 Mycetocola sp.
CTGAGCCGTCCGCCTGACCGCTGACCCACCCCGCACCACCACACACCAACCAGCAGGGAGCACGACCGTGACCACACGCAACGAGGACCTCTTCGCCGCCGCCCGCGAGTCGATCCCCGGCGGGGTGAACTCGCCCGTCCGCGCCTACGGATCCGTCGGCGGAACACCGCGCTTCCTCGTCTCGGCATCGGGACCGCGAGTGACCGACGCCGAGGGCCGTGAGTACGTTGACCTGGTTGCGTCCTGGGGCCCGGCGCTGCTGGGTCACGCTGAGCCGCACGTGGTGGCCGCCGTGCAGGAGGCCGCCGCTCGTGGCCTGAGCTTTGGCGCGTCAACACCGAGCGAAACGACTCTGGCCGAGCTGATCCGCTCGCGCGTGAGCGCCGCAGGCGTGAACCCGATTGAGAAGCTCCGCCTGGTGTCCACCGGCACCGAGGCGACGATGAGCGCGATCCGGCTGGCGCGCGGGGCGACCGGTCGGGAGCTGCTGGTGAAGTTTGCCGGGCACTATCACGGTCACTCGGACGGGCTGCTGGCCGCCGCTGGCTCCGGCATCGCGACGCTGGCGCTGCCGGGCTCGGCCGGGGTGACGGAGGCCACCGCCGCACAGACCCTGGTGATCGACTACAACAACCTTGACGCCGTGCGCGCGGTCTTCGCCGAGCACGGTGACAACATTGCCGCGGTCATTGTGGAGGCAGCGGCCGCCAACATGGGTGTGGTGGAGCCGGATGCCGGCTTTAACGCCGCCCTGGTTGAGATCGCCCACGAGCACGGTGCGCTGGTCATCCTGGATGAGGTTCTCACCGGATTCCGGGTGCACCCCGCCGGGTACTGGGGCCTGTCCGTTGAGCGTGACGGCCTGTACCAGCCCGATCTGTTCACCTACGGCAAGGTCATCGGCGGCGGAATGCCGATCGCCGCACTGGGCGGCCGGGCAGAGGTCATGGACCACCTGGCACCGCTGGGGCCGGTCTACCAGGCGGGGACGCTGTCGGGGAACCCGGTCGCCGTTGCCGCCGGAATTGAGACGCTAAGCCGCGCCACCGCCGACGTCTACACCCACATCAATGCCGCCGCCCGCCGGGTCGCCGACGGGGTGTCCGCCGCGCTCGCCGAGGCCGGTGTGGTGCACAGTGTGCAGTGGGCTGGCAACCTGTTCTCGATTGCGTTTCGCGCGGAGTCGCCGCGAAACTACGCCGAGGTGCAGGACCAGGACGGATTCCGCTACGCGCCCTTCTTCCACGCCTTCCTTGACGCCGGTGTTGCCCTGCCGCCGAGCGTGTACGAGGCCTGGTTCCTCACCGCCGCCCACGACGACGCGGCCATTGACCAGATCCTCGCGGCGGCACCGGCTGCGGCCAGGGCTGCGGCGGGCGTTGTCGCCTGAGCTGAGCTGGGTTCGAGTCGTACCGGGGCGAACCCCTGCCGAGTCGAGCTGAATCAGGCTGCCCTGTCTCACTTTGCACCCGGACGGACCGGACACGGCAGCGATGGCTAGTAGACCGTCAGGTCCTCAACCGTGACCGTGGCTGAGCCGTCGGCGTCCCGCTCGATGGTCAGGTTCATGTCACTGCCGGTGTCGTACATGTACTGGACGCCCGGTGTGACCTCGGACCAGCCGAAGGCGGTGAGTTCGTCGGTGAAGCCGGTGATGATCTCGTCGGTGACGTCTGTGGTGCCGACCACCCGGAGCAGTGTGCCGTTCTCCAGCGCCTCGCCGTCAACGGACAGGCCACCGACGGCCGGAATGTTGCGGGCCACCCACTCCGGCGGGTAGCCGTCAGCAACCGCGGCGGTGGTGCGCAGGCTGTCGTCCGGCGCGGGCTGGATCGCCTCACCCTGACCGTCCAGCTCCGTTCCCTCAGCGCTGGCATCCGCCGCGGCGTCGGCGACGGCGGAGGGGGCGGTGCTCTCCTTCGGGTCGGATCCGGTCGAGGAACAGCCAACAAGCCCAAGCAGGAGGGCGGCCGCGGCAATCGAGGACAGTGCTGTGGTCTTCACGGTGAACCTTTCGCGTTCTGCGCATGTGGGTCGTAACGAAGTCTTCTGCTCAGGCTAGTGCGTGACCCATCCACACTCCTAGGGTTGAGGTGACCGATCGACCAGACCGGTCCGACCCCCAGGGAAAGGCACAGCACCACATGTCATCCACCTTTGTTCTCTCCTCCCCGGCCCGCTACGTTCAGGGCGCTGGAGTTATCGGCGACCTCGCCGAACAGCTGAGCAAGCTCGGCTCCGCACCCCTCCTTGTCGCTGACGACACCGTGTGGGGCATTGTGTCCGATCAGGTCAGCAGCAGTTTTGCCGCCGCGGGGACGGAGCTTGTCCGTGAGGGCTTTGGCCGTTTTGCCACGCCCGGTGCCGTGGACGCGCTTGTTGAGAAGATCCGCTCCGGCGGTTTTGACGTCATCGTCGGCGTGGGTGGCGGTTCAACGATTGACGCAGCCAAGGCTGCCGGTCACCTGGCCGGAATCCGCTGGGCCAGCGTTCCGACCGCGGCCTCAAGTGACGCCCCGACCAGTGCGCTGAGCGTCATCTACAGCGAGGAGGGCGAGTTCATCGAGTACCGCTTCTTCCCGCACAACCCCGACCTGGTGCTGATCGACACCCAGCTGGTGGCCAACGCGCCCGTCCAGTTCCTTGTTGCCGGAATCGGTGACGCGCTCGCCACCTGGCTGGAGGCCCGCGCCACCCTGCGCGGTCAGGGAGCAACGATGGCCGGTGGCCGTCCGACCCGCGCCGGAACCGCGCTCGCCGAGCTGTCATGGAAGCTGCTGCACGAGAACGCTCTGCAGGCCCTTGACGCCGTTCGCGCCAATGTGGTGACCCCGGCGCTTGAGGCCGTGGTTGAGGCGAACACGCTGCTGTCCGGTCTTGGCTTTGAGTCCGGTGGGCTGGCCGCAGCGCACGCCATCCACAACGGACTGACCGCCGCCCCGCAGACGCACGGCCTGACCCACGGTCAGAAGGTCAACATCGGTTCGCTCGCGCAGCTGATCCTTGAGGGTGCCCCGTCGGCGGAGATCGAGGACTTCATCGACTTCACCACCCGCGTTGGCCTGCCCAACTCGCTGACCGAGATCGGTCTGAGTGTGGACAACACCGCTGAGCTTCAGGCCGTCGCCGAGTCGGCAACGGTTGAGGGCGAGACCATCCACAACATGCCGTTTGCCGTCACACCCGCGCTGGTTGTGCAGGCGCTGACCGCGCTGGAGGGCATCTCCCGCCGGGTCCGCGCCGAGCGTGGCCTGCCCGCGCCGGAGCTGTACGTGGCCAAGCACTAGCTGGCCGACGCGTCGACCCGCCCGTGGTCGACGCTCGCAGCTCAGGGGCCGGGATGCTGATGCATCCCGGCCCCTGAGCGTCTGTGTGCGGGCGGCTGCCGGTTGTGCGGGCAGCCGGTCGCGACGGTGGCGGCTGGTCTCGACGGTGGTGGTCGAGCTCCGCGACGATGGCCGGGTTACGCGTCGTAGCTGTAGAAGCCTTCGCCGGTCTTGCGGCCGAGCTTGCCCTCGTCGACGTAGCTGTGCAGCAGCTCGCGCGGGCCCTCGGGCAGGTGGTTGTTCTCTGCGGCGTAGTGGTCCTCGATGTCGAGCACGATGTCGAGCCCCACCTGGTCCATGAGGGCAAAGGGGCCGGCGGGGATGCGCATGTTGGCGACCATGATGGCGTCAACGTCGTCGGGGGTGCTGACGCCCTCGGCAACAACGGCGAGCGACTCACGCTTGATGGCGGCCCAGATGCGGTTGAAGATGAAGCCGGTGCTCTCCCTGTGTGCGATGAAGGGCTGGATGCCGTAGCGGCGCAGCTCCTCCGCCACACCCTCAAGCAGGCCCTCGCTGGTGACGCCGTCACTCATGAGCTCAACGGCCATCGACATCGGCGGCATGGCGAAGTGCATGTTGAACACACGCTCCGGATTGCTGACCTCTGGAATGACCAGGCGCGAGGCGTACGAGGAGGAGTTGGTGGCGAGCACGGCATCCGCGTCGGCCAGCCGGTCGAGGGTGGCAAAGAGGGGGATCTTGATGTCCAGGCGTTCGGGCACGGCCTCGACGACGAGCCAGGCGCCGGGCAGGGCCTCCTCAACTGAGGCGAGTGCGCTGACGGTTCCCGGGGCCTGTGGGGCGGCGTCGCCCAGGGCGGCGGTGAGCTCGGGGAGCGTCTGGGTGATGTAGTCGAGGGCTGCGGTGCGCTGGGCCTCCTGCAGGTCGGCAATCCTCACCTCGGATCCTCCGGCTGCAAAGACGGCGGCGATGCGTCGACCGAGGGTTCCCGCTCCGATGACAACAATCGGACGGTCAAAAGCGTTCTGGGGGACGGCGTACTGCATGGTGACCTTTCTCCGGCGGGGTTGCCACCGGCACTCATCACGATACAATTTGTATCGAATTCATTATGCATCCAAATGGGTGTGCGGCGAAAGGGTCAGGCATGGCTGAACGGTTAGCCCGCACGGGGCGGCAGTCCAGCACCGATCGCGGCGAGTCAGGCGAACAGTTGTCAGGGGGATCTCTGCCCGATTCGGGCTCCCGCCCCGCCCCGCGTGCCCGCGTCCGCACCAGAGCCGCCCTGATCAGCGCAGCGGAACGGCTGTTTGTTGAGGCGGGAACAACCGCCGTCTCCATCGACGACATCTGCGCTGCAGCCGGGTTCACCCGGGGAGCGTTCTACTCCAACTTCCGCACCGTCGACGACGTCTTTTTTGCCGTCTACGAGAGCAAGACCGAGCAGCTACTTGCGGGCATGAGCCACACCCCCGACGCGGCCACCCCGGCGACCCTCGACGGCATCACCGACCACCTGCTCGGCGTGATCCCCGCCGACCGCGAGTGGTACGCGCTTCGGGCCATGTTCGGCCTGCGCTCCGCCTCGGACGAGGCCAGGGCCGGGGCTGTACGCGCCCACGGTGAGGCGTTCAGGGAGCAGACGACACCGCTGTTGATTGAGATGGCGACCCTGCTCGGCGCGCAGCTTGTCCCCGACCCCGACGAGGCCACCCGCATTGTCATCGCCGCGCACGTTGGCTCCGTGCTGCAGGGCGCGCTCGTTGACGACCCGGACCGGCTCAGGCGTGACACCCTCCGTGCCGCCCTGCGCGGGGCTCTCACCCGCACCCGAGCGGTCGCCCTGAACCACCAGCCCGCCCCAGCACGACCAATCCGGTGACAGCCGCCGCAGGCCACCACCTGCTCAGCACAACGACTGCCCCGCCAAGTGAAAGGAACCACGGCATGACCACACAGGACACCACCTCACGACCGGCGCTCATCGCACTCGACATTGTGCGCGGAGCCGTGGTGCACGTTGATGTGCGCACCGGAACGCAGACGGCCCTCACCACGGGGCTGACCGAGGCGCCAGACGGGGTCGTTGTTGACCCCGGTGAGGGAACCGTCACCTTCACCCTCATGGGCGAACCGGACGGTGCACTCACCCCCGGTGCCGAGCCTCCCTTCACCACGGCAAACGGCTCCATTCAGCGGATTCCGCTGACCGGTGGTGAGCCGCAGAGTGTTGTGCCGCGCGGCAGCTTCACCACGGGCAAGCAGCTCGCGCGCGACACCTCAACCGGCCAGCTGTTCTGGAGCGACAGGGAGGGCAGGGGCGTGTACCGGAGTGAGGCGGACGGCTCCGACGTCACCCGGCTGATCGATACAACGGGCACCGGACCAAGCGAGGTCGAGGAGTGGTGCGTGGGGGTGGCCGTCAACCCGGAGGCGAACGAGCTGTACTGGACGCAGAAGGGCGGGGCGAAGGCCGGTCAGGGCCGGATTTTCCGTGCTCCGCTTGTTCCCGCTGACGGTCAGTTCCCGATCGCCTCATCGCAGATTGAGACGCTCTGGTCGGGGCTGCCCGAGCCCATCGACCTGGAGATTGACGCGTCAACCCGCACCCTCTACTGGACGGACAGGGGAGCGGGCGCAACCGGTAACACCCTCAACCGCGCAGCGATCCCGGCGGCGGGTGAGGCCGGGGCCGCGCCGCAGGTGCTCGCCTCCGGGTTCATGGAGGCCATCGGCCTGGCCAGGGACGAGCGGTCCTCGCTGATCTACGTGTCAGACCTCTCCGGTGCCATCAGGGAGGTCAACCCGGCCACGGGTCAGGAGCGCCTCGTGACGACGCTGGCCGGTGCCGCAACGGGGATCGCGCTGCTGGCCGAGTAGCGCGAC
>JBQELM010000130.1:0-6175 GCA_052103915.1 Mycetocola sp.
CCGTGGCACCAACCGAGAGCGAGCTGAAGTCCGATCGGCAACGCGCACTTGACGCCTACGAACTCATGCGTCATCGCACTGAATCCCGAGCCGAGTAGTCAGGCGCACGTCTGCGATCCCGATGCCGGTCCCGATCCCGGCACGGGGCAACAGCTCGGCCTTACCCACCGCGAGGTAAGGCGGGGCCCGTGCAGCGCGGGATCGGGCGCTACACGGGACCCCTGGCGCGTCCGTGCCGCGCAACCGAACCCCCGTGCGGTTGCGTGCTCGCGACGCACCACCCACGGGATTACTCCCGTGGGGGTCTGCGATCCGGAAGAGTTTGCACTCCGGTACACCAACGAATCGGCGACTCCTCTAACCGCCCCAGCCGTCGTCGTTGCTAAAAAGTAACATAGGACTTGAGCCCCATTCAGGGGCCATGTGAATACCCCTATGCGACTGAATAGAACGCCGATTTGGCGCTCTCCCGGACCACCCGCCAGACAGCAACCGAGGCATGCTGTGACCCGGCCAGTGCATTCCCAGGCCGAAAGCGGCATGATTGATGGGTTAGACAGTCGACGGGAGTGGTTACGGACGAGAGCACGCGGACGGGCGTTCTGGGTACCACCGGAAAGCACACCCCTCCTCACCCAGACACAGGCGGCCAGCCGCACGAGCGGCAGGTCGCCCCATCGGACTCCTCCGTCCGCATCGGCCGAGGCCACGCCACAGCCAAGTTCATCCTCATCGGTGAGCATGCAGTCGTATACGGCCGCCCGGCAATTGCCCTCCCCATGCCAGCACTGGCCATGCGCGCAACCGCAACCCCGGTTGACGGCGACCTCTCGCTTGACTCCGAACACTTCCGTGGCCCACTGAGCCAGGCACCGGAACGCCTCGCGCCCGTGCGCGCGGCGCTCATCGCCACACTGTCGCACCTCGGCCTGCCGGATACGGGACTTGTTGTCCGAACAGAATCGGCGATCCCCATCGAACGGGGTCTCGGCTCTAGCGCGGCCGTTTCCGCCGCTGTTGTTCGCGCGTTGTGCGACCTTGCGGGTGTCACTCCAACACCACAGGAACTCTTTGAGCTCATTCAGGTCTCAGAACGAGTCGCACACGGCTCACCCAGTGGGCTAGACGCGCACACCGTAACCGCCGACGGCCCCATCCGGTTTAAGGACGGCATCGCCACCCCACTCCCCTTCGGCCTTGAGGCGACGTTCATTCTGGCCGACACCGGCGTAAAAGGACAGACGCGGGCCGCGGTCGGAGACCTCGCTCGTTTACGTGAACGGCGGCCAGAGTGGGTCACCGACCGGCTTGATCAGATTGCCGATCTCACCAATCTGAGCGCGCTCGCTATCGAACACAACAATGTCGCCGAGCTTGGTGGTCACCTGTCCTCCGCCCACACCATCCTTCGGGAGCTTGAGGTCAGTAGCCCGGAACTGAATACCCTGGTTGACGCCGCTGAAAACGCTGGAGCCTGCGGTGCCAAATTGACCGGCGGGGGCCGGGGTGGTTGCATGGTCGCCGTGGCCGAATCAACCCAGCACGCGCTGACCGTCGCAAAAGCCCTCGAAGCCGCCGGTGCGGTCCGTACCTGGCTCTACTCAACGGGCAGTGCGACCGCATGAGTGTCACCACTCGTGGCGCGGTTGCGACCGCGCACAGCAACATTGCGCTGATCAAGTACTGGGGCAAGCGAAACGCCGCGCTTGCGCTGCCCTCAACATCAAGCCTCTCCATGACCCTTGATGTCTTCCCCACCACAACACGCGTGTGCTTTGACGATGAGCTTGCCGCCGACAGCATTGTCCTTGACGGTGCGCCCATGGCGGCAACCGCAGCATCCAGGGTCAGGACCTTTCTTGACCTCGTCAGAGACCTGGCCGGCATCTCCACCCACGCCCATGTCATCTCGGACAACGCAGTCCCCACCGGTGCAGGCCTCGCCTCATCGGCATCAGGCTTTGCAGCCCTGGCCGGCGCCGCTAGTCGCGCGGCAGGCCTCACACTGAGTCCCAGGGAACTGTCTCGGCTGGCCCGGCGGGGTTCCGGCTCCGCTTCTCGCTCTGTTTTTGGCGGGCTCGTGCAGTGGAATGCCGGAACCGACGATGCCAGCTCCTACGCGGAGCCGTTGCCAGAGTCCGATTTGGACATCGCCATGGTTGTTGTGGTTGTCAACGGTGCTGAAAAACAGGTGTCAAGCCGAGAAGGAATGCAACGGACGGTGACAACGTCGCCGTTCTACGAGCCGTGGGTGAGCCGTTCAGCGGAGGATCTCACTCAGATGCGCGAGGCTATCGGTGCCGGCGATCTTGAACGGGTGTGCGCGGTCGCTGAGTCAAACGCACTTGGCATGCATGGCACCATGCTTGGGGCCGTACCGCCGTTCACCTACTGGGAGCCCGCCTCTCTTCGGGTGATGTCTGTTGTTCGTGACCTCCGGGCGTCGGGGGTGGTCTGCGGATTCACCATGGACGCCGGTCCAAACGTCAAAATCATTTGCTCTCCGTCCAGCGTTCCCGCTGTGCTCGCTGTGCTCGCGGACCAGGTCCCCGAGGCTGAACACATTGTTGCTCGACCGGGTCCTGCTCTTGCTGTCTCCGAGGTGGTTGCATGATTAGCGTGAAGGCACCGGGAAAGCTCTTTATCGCGGGCGAGTATGCGGTTGTTGAAACGGGCCAGCCCGCCGTTCTTGTCGCCGTGGATCGGTATCTCACCGTGCAGTTGAGACCGGCTGCGGGCGAGGGGAAGCTCATCAGTGATCAGTACGGCAAGCTGCCCGTTCTCTGGCGTCGTGCCGGAAGCAAGCTTGTTCTTGATACAGATCAGCGCCCATTTGACTACGTTCTCGAGGCGATCAGTGCCGTTGAGCAGTACGCACAGGAGTCAGGTCACGCTCTTGGCTACTACGATCTGACAATTTCGAGCGAGCTTGACGACATGTCTGGCCGAAAATTTGGCCTTGGCTCAAGTGCCGCGGTGACCGCGGCGACGGTACAGGCTCTTGACCAGTTCTACGGCCTGGGGCTGAACCGCCTTGAGCTGCTGAAACTGGCCTACCTGGCCACGATGCGGGTCAATGCCAACGGTTCCGGTGGTGACCTCGCCGCAAGCATGTTCGGCGGTTGGATCGCCTATACGGCGTTTGACCGCGAGTGGGTATCAGCGCACCGTGAGTCCATGCGCACGGTGGAGATCGTTGCAGCCGATTGGCCGGGGTTGTCTGTCACCCCGATCACACCGCCCGACAGCCTGCAGCTTCTCGTCGGGTGGACCGGAGTCCCTGCCTCGACGATGCGCCTTGTCAGCAGCGTCCAGGACCGCAAGGGAACGGCAAACAACCACTACGGTGAGTTCCTTGAGCAGAGTCGGTCGTGTGTTGAACGGCTGGTCGCCGCCTGCGACGCAGGCGATGCCGCGGCCGCTCAGGAGCAGATTCGGTCAGCCAGGCAGCTCCTGCACCGCCTCAGCTCAGAATCTGAGCTGGTCATTGAGACGCCTGCGCTCCGGCTCCTCTGTGATTCAGCCGAGCGGGCTGGTGGCGCCGCAAAGTCCTCCGGGGCCGGCGGCGGTGACTGCGGAATTGTCCTGATCGATCGCGATATCGACGTCAGGCCTCTCCTGCGCGAGTGGGAGATGAACGACATTAGGCACCTCTCTATTGGTGTTCACCCCGCGGAGCCGACCAACTAGACCTCAACAACCCGGCGTGGGTGCTGACATCATCGCCGGTGTCTGCACCGTCTATCACGCCAAACAGCCCCGAGCTAATGCTCGGGGCTGTTCTGCACCCGCTCGCGACGAGCCGGTCACGTCAGCGGCTACGACCTCTCAGCGGCGCTCCGGCGTCGAAGCATCAGGAGGGTGAGTCCAAGCGCAATGACTCCGGCTGCCGCCACACCAACAAGGGGCGAAACCGTGGCGCCTGTCGCCGCGAGACCCGGCTTATCCGGGACAGCAGCCGGCGGTGTGGTGGCGGAGTCTGTCGGTGTTCCCGGTGGCTCAGGCGTCTCACTCGGCTCCGGCGTGACGGACGGTGTCGGAGTTGCGGACGGTGTCGGAGTCGCGGACGGTGTTGGTGTTGGAGGGACCGCGACAGCCTCATTAAGCAGAGTGATGGACAGTTGAGTGTCCTGCACGATCGTGACGGTGGCCGTAGCACCACCGTCGGCGATGGTGATGTTTTCGTTTGCCTGAGCGGAGAACACCGGGTCAGCCCAGGTGACTCCCGCGATCTCTGGCAAAGCGATTTCGCTGAGCTCAACAACTGTTCCAGCGGCAAGGTCATTCATTCCTACCGGCTGCCCACCAGCCGTAACCTCAAGATCAGCGGTCTTCTTCTCACCGGAAGAATCGGTGTACCGAGCCGCGACGGTGAAACGAGTATCCGCCGGAACGGTGGATGCACCGGAGCCGCTCAGCGCCTGTTTGGCAATGGTGAATCCACCCGCACCGGTCCCGGTTGCCTCTCCGCCTCCGCTTGAGCGGTACACAACCCGAGACGTGACCGTGCTGCCTGCGACCTCCGCCGTGTTTCCGAAAATGTCTCCGACCGTGACGCCCGATGCGTCTGACAACGTTGTGCGGTAGCTAAAGCGATAGATGACGCCAGAGTCAGCCGGAGCGTCAACGGTCATCGACAGGGCTGACGCGCTCGCCCTGTCAACACGCCAACGATCGGCGTCGAGCTCGGTCCACTCCTGCGTGTTCCAGGACTTCTGTGTGGCGGGCGTTGTGAGAACGCGCGGCGCACCGGGCCCGCTTGTGACCAGGGAATGCCCGCCGGATAACGTGTCGTTCACGGTAATGGGGCTGCCAGCGCTCACCGCGGAGCCTGGGACATCGACCACCCACTGAATAGTGTCGCGCTGGGCCGATGTCCACCAGCCGTTCTTTTGCGGTTCTGCGGGGACCCGCCCGTGACCCTGGGGCGCAATTCCGCCTTCCCCGGGAAGATCAACAACCACCGGGTCACCGTTGAGGTCAAAAACAACCGACTCTGACGTGGTCTCCTGCCTGGCATCCACCTGAACCCAGAGCGAACCGGAGACGTCTCTTTTGCCTGAAACGTAGTCGGTGAAGGTGCACGTTACTGTGCCCGCTGCGCTGCCGGAGGCAGCTGTGACTGCACACGTTCCCGCCGGAACCTGCGTCCCGTTGTCATCAGCGGTGATAGTGAATTCTCCTTCAGCAGCAGCAAGCTCCGGAGGAAGCGTCACGGTAAAGGTGTCACCGGCTTCCAGCTGTGTGCCGTTGTCTGACCAGTCAAGCGAAAGCCGCGCAGCGTCAAACCGCTTCATCTGCCCATCAACACCGCTGCTTGTTTCCAACGCAAGGGAATCGGGATCGACAACCGAGACCTCTGCTGCGGAAGCGGGAGCAGAACCGGCAATTATCTGAACACCAACTGCTCCCCCAACGGCGAGCGCAAGGGTGGCGGTGACGGCAACTGAGCGCCGCACGGAAGTGAGCATCACAAATGATCCCTTTCATCGTCTGATCCGGCACGCGACTGCACGCCAGGCCCGTAGGCGCCGCAAAAAGGTGTTCAAACGGTGGGGGGCACGGGACATGTGTTGGCACAATCCTAGACACCAGACATGATGAAATCTCACTTATCCCATGGGTAGTGGTACCCAGCGGTAAAACCTCGATAGCGCGCACCATGGTCGGACGGCTCCGCTGGTTCCTCCGACCACCAGAATCAGCACAAATCCGTCACTTTTGTGGAACTCCCCCAGCCGTCGCATCCCCTCATGGTTGTGACCCACAAGGGGAACCCCAGACTCCATCCCATACGCTGAGAGGATGGTCACAGCGAACTCGAGCATTACCGCCGCCTGGGGTCAGGGAGCGCGGGTTCTTGGCACAGGTCACCACCAGCCGGCGCGAGTGGTCAGTAACGCAGAAATCGCCCAGCTGGTCGAGACAACGGATGAGTGGATCCGTCAGCGCGTGGGCATCACAACGAGGCACCTCGCCGAGCCAGGCGACACCGTTGCATCTATCGCCACCAAAGCCGCACGCAACGCCCTGGATGATGCCGGGGTTAGCCCCGACGACGTTGACCTTGTTGTTGTTGCAACCTTCTCCAACCTCGACCGCTCACCAAGCACAGCCGGACGGGTCGCCGATCAGCTCGGCTCCCGGACCGCGGCTGCGTTTGACGTCAACTCCG
>JBQELM010000131.1:0-6148 GCA_052103915.1 Mycetocola sp.
AACCCGCTCAGGCCAACCAGGTTGATCAGGTGATCAACGGTGTCCTCGTCCTTTGTGCCCTGAATCTCAAGCGGAAGACGAATGTTGCTTCGCACACTGCGCCAGGGCAGCAGGGCCGCGTCCTGGAACGCGATGCCCATTCCCGGTGCGCGCTTGCCCGGTGCAACGGTTGAGCCGTTGACCTGGATCTGGCCGCTTCCGGGGGTTTCAAGCCCGGCGAGCATGCGCAGCACCGTTGATTTGCCGCAGCCTGACGGCCCAAGCAGGGAGATGAACGATCCACGCGGGGTGTTAAGTGTCACCCCATCCAGCGCCTGAACGGTTCGTCCTGATGAGCGGAACGTCTTACTCAGGTCTGTGATCGCGATCCCCGTACCGGGGGCGTCAAGCTGCGGCAGAGTCATTAGGAACCTGACTGCGCGTCAAGCGCCTCGGTGAGCAGGGTGAGATCAAACAGGTCCTCGGTGGTGGTCGAGATCCCGGCCAGTTCGAGCGAAGCGACGGTTGACGCCTGCTTCTCCGGGCTGATCGTGAGCAGGCCGTTGGCCTCGGTCTCGTCCGTCGCGATGAGGGTGTTCTGGCGGTCAACCGAGAGTGCGATGGCCTCGGGGTCGTAGCTCTGGTCCTTGCCGTACACGTTGACGGTCAGATCGGTGGAGAGCTCGGGGTCGGCAACGGCCTCGTCCCAGCCCTTGACCAGCGCGCCGAGGGCGGCGACCAGCTCGGGACGGCGGTTCTTGATGGCGTCGTCGCTGGCGACAAGCGACTCACCGATCATCGGCAGGCCGTTGTCCTCAAGCAGGAACTCGGTGGCGTCAAAGCCCGCGGCGTTCAGGGCAGCAGCACCGGTGGTGGTGAAGCCGATGAAGCCGTCAACCTGACCGGTGGTCAGCTGGCTGGTGTCGCTGAACGGCACGGTGGTGACATCGTCAGCGGTGAGGTCGTTGGCGGTGAGGAACGCGTTCCACACCAGGGTGTTGAAGTCCTGCACGGCAATGGTCTTGCCCACCAGGTCGTCCGGGCCGTTCAGCGGGGCGTCGGCGGCGGAGACAACGGCAAACGGGTTCTTCTGGAAGATCGTTCCGATGATCTTCACCTCGCCACCCTCGGCGATGGCCGGTGCGGTGGTGAGCGGGCCGGAGATACCGATCAGGACCTGGCCGGTGCCGGTCGCGGCCTCGGCGCTGGTGCCGGTTCCACCGGCAACAAGCTCAACGGCGTCGAAGCCAGCGTCGGCGAAGTAGCCCTTGTCGTCGGCGACGTACATGCCGGCGCTCTGCTGGTTCTTCTTGTAGGACAGCTGGATCTTCAGGTCACCAAAGTCGGTGGAGTCTGCGCCGGCGCCGGAGCCCGTGCCAGCACATGCACTGAGGAACAGTGCAGTTGCGGCAGCGATTGCGGTGATCGCCGCGGTGCGGCGGCGGGTGACGGAGCGTCGACGGTTGGGGGGTGTTCCGCCGTTGGTGGGTGCTTTGTTCACTCCGTCCTCCTGCTTTCGGGGGGGCGGCGCCGTGGGGGGGGGGGGGGCCGCGGGCCGGGTGGGGGGGAACCCGGGGAGCCCCGGGCGTCGGTACCCCTCCATAAAACAGGCGCACCGTTTGTTTTTCTATGTGCGATCTGCCGAAGAGTTGGAGTCTTGAATGAGAAAACCCTTGTATGCAAACGCAGACGGTTACCCGGGTGTTACACAACGGGGTCGTTTGGGGTGCCCCTGAGCATTATGACGACCTGTTTTGCGCGAACTGTCCGACATCATTGGTGAATCCAACGATGACCCGGCCCCCGTTCATATGGTTGTGTCATGTACTGATGCGCGCTGACCCCCGATGCGCGGCACGACCAAGAAACACGAGGACCGCCGGTGTGGCCATGCGCTGAACTCCACGTTCACATCGAGGGCACCCTCGAGGTGCCGCTGCTGATGCAGCTGGCCGCCCGCAACGATGTTGCCCTGGTCAGCCAGGACCCGGCGGTTCTGCGCCAGCGCTACGCCTTCACCTCGTTGCAGTCGTTCCTTGACATCTATTACGAGAACCTCGCCGTTCTGCGCACCGAGCAGGACTTCTACGAGCTGGCCTGCGCCTACCTGGAGCGCACCGCTGCCGCCGGGGTCCGTCACGCCGAGATCTTCTTTGACCCGCAGTCACACACCGAGCGGGGCATCCCGCTGGGCACCGTCATCTTCGGGCTGTCCCGTGCACTCAGTGAGGCTCCCGAACGCTGGGGCGTCACCGGCTCGCTGATCCTGTGTGTGCTCCGCCACCTGGGCGGTGAGGCCGCCGCCGACACCCTGCGCGAGGCGCTGCCGTTCCGTCGTCACTTCGTGGGCATCGGCCTGGACTCGTCCGAGCTGGGGTTCCCACCGTCGATGTTCCAGGAGGCTTTCACCATTGCCGCGGCCGAGGGGCTGCACCGTGTGGCGCACGCGGGCGAAGAGGGTGGGCCCGACTACGTGTGGGAGGCCATCGACCTGCTCGGTGTTGAGCGCGTCGACCATGGCAACCGCGCCCTGGAGGACGCCGAGCTCATGGCTGTGCTGCGCGAGCGCCGCATCCCGCTGACCGTGTGCCCGCTGTCCAACGTTGCGCTGAAGACCGGTCCAAGCGACCTGGCCAATCACGCTCTCCCTGTGATGCTGGACGAGGGCCTGCTCGCCTCCATCCACAGCGATGACCCCGCCTACTTTGGCGGTTACCTTGACGACAACGTCACAGCGCTCCGCACCGCCGGCGTGCTCACCGAGGACCAGTTTGGTGTGATGGCGGCCAACTCGGTTGTGTCCTCCTTTGCCTCGGACGAGCGCAAGTCCGTCCTCCTCGGTGAGATTCGCGACTACGCGCTCAGCGCCGGTCACCCCGTCCCCGAGCTGGCCCTGCCCGGCACCGCCGCTACCGGTTCGGTCTCCATCGTCAGCTCAGCGCCCGTCTCCCCCGCACCGGAGAACCTCGCGTGAGGACGGCGGAACTCACGCTGGGCCGCAGCATTGTTGTTGTGCTTGAACCGGGTGATGAGGTTGTCGCTTCGGTCCGCGCAGCGTGCGCGGAGTACGGCATCAGCCAGGGGTACGTCCCCATGCTGTCCGGTGCGTTTCGCGCCGTTGAGCTGATCGCCACCACCACGCCGGTCGCCGATGAGGAGCCTCCGCTCCCCGACCGCGTCACCGTGCCGTACACCGAGGGCACCGGCTGCGGAACGGTCATGTTTGATGAGGAGACCGGCGCGGGTGAGCCCCACCTGCACGTCGCTGTTGGCATCAAGAACAGTGGCGGAGAGGCATACGCCGGGCACCTGATCCAGGCGACAACCCACTACACCGTTGAGATCGTCATCACGGAGGTGCTGTCTCCCCTGCTGGCCCGGGTCAGCGACCCCGCCGCGTTTGGCATCCCCACGCTGCACCCGCGCCCCGTCCGCTGAGCAGCGAGCGGCCCGCGGTCCCTGTGAGACCGCGGGCATCGATAGCTCCACGCCGCCGACCGCACGGTTCTCACTTCACGGGCGACTCCAATTAGGATCGATCCTGCCGACAAGGAGCCCCGTGACCACACACAGCACTGCACCAGCACCACCCCTGCCCCGCAGGCCGTGGCGACTGCCGATGCCGGTGTTCCTCGTGATCGCCATCGCGTTTGGTGCCGCGGGGGTCTGGTTCCTCAAGCAGGTGGCGAACGGAACCGATGCCGCCGGTCACGCCGTGGTCGCCAGTGCCACCGCGGGGCAGAGCTGGGCGTCCATGTTTGGTGTCGCAACCGCCATCGCACTGTTCCTCGCTGCGACAGCAATCGCTATTGCTGCGGGAACCGCCGGGACACAGCCCCTGACCAGTGACCGTGAGCCGCGCTGGTCGGTGACGCCTCTCCTTCTGACCGCCCTGGCGGTTGGCGCGATGGCAGCGGTCACGCTCCTCCGCTAGCTCCGTGCCCTCCTGGTTCCGAGAATCAACGGAACAAGTCCGGCCACAAAAAGCACAACAAAAGCCAGCAGAATGATCGTTGGCTCCGGTGGCGCCGGAATCACCTGACCGTGCTGCTCGCACGCCACCCCCAGGGGAAACAGCGAGGTGATGGGTGTGATGTCCCCGACCTCGGAGTTAAACACGTCCGAGGTCGAGGTCAGGCAGAACTCTCCCGCCTTGCCGAACTGGGTGTAGTTCAGGACAAACAACGTCAGCGCTCCGCCGCCGACCGCGAGGAACATCGCAATCACACTGCCGACCATTCCGCCGGCCGTAACGGGTGTGCGCGCGGTCTGGTCCGTCATCAGCCGCGACCGGTGGATCCGACCGGGCCGTCACCGGCTTGCCGTTGCTGGTTCTCACCGGACGGCACGGAACGCTGTTCACTGAACGGGACCGGAGCCGGAGCCGGAGCCGACACAGGCTCGCTCAGGTACTTGCGCAGTGCCCTGATGGAGAGAATCAGCGCCCAGATCAGCAGAAAAACCAGGACGATCACAACAACAGCGGACAGGACGTTGAGGAACAAGACGAACAGACTCGTGTTTCCGATCATTCGCCAACACTACCGATCAGCGCCCGTGAGCCCAGACCCGCCCGTCGCGCCCTCCCCACCCGTCGCAGCTACCTGACGGTAAAGCCGCCATCGATGAGCAGGTCGGCCCCGTTGACCATCGCGGCGGCGTCGGAGGCCAGGTAGACCGCGGCCGCGGCGATCTCATCGGGAACGGCAAAGCGTCCGACGGGGATCTCCGCCTGGTGGGCGATGCCCTTCTCGTTGTCCCAGGCCCCACGGCCCATGTCGGTGAGCACAACGGTCGGCGAAATGCTGTTGACGGTGACGCCGCGGCTGCCCCACTCCAGGGCAAACGACTTGGTCAGTCCGAGCACACCAAACTTGGACGCGCAGTAGCCGGTGTGCTGGTCGATGGCGACGGTCGCGGCCTGCGACGCCATCGTGATGATGCGGCCACGACCGGCCGCAAGCATCACCCGTCCCGCCGCCTGAGCGACAAGGAAGGTTCCGGTCAGGTTGACGTCGATCACACGCTGGAAGTTGTCGAGCGGCAGGTCCTCTGCGGCACCAAGCGAGGAGACACCGGCGGAGTTGACCGCGATGTCCAGCCCACCGAACTCGTCAACCACCCACTGGATGGCGCTGTTCACAGACGTCTGGTCGGCGACGTTGATGGCGTGCCCCCGGTGTCCGTCACCGAGTTCCGCCGCCGCCGCGCGGGCCGCGTCCTCGTTGATGTCAAGCACGGCAACGCGTGCACCCTGAGCGGCTAGCGCTCCGGCGATGGCTCGGCCCAGCCCCGATGCGCCTCCCGTGACCAGCGCCACGCGCCCGTCCAGTCGGAAACCAAAATCTACGGTTGCGGGTCCTTCGCGGAGTGCGCTCATGAAACGTCCTTCTCTTCTGCGTTGAAGTGGGGGCTGTGGCTAGCCAACACGGTGCCGTCCGGCACAGGGCCAACCTGTCATGACAAGTTTAGTGTCATGTGCCCCGCGCGCGACAGGGGCGGGCCCGCATTCACATGCGAACCCACCCCTGTCACCGCTCTCCCCCTGCCGAGGCTCAGGCAGCTACTCCGGCATCGGCACACCGTCGCGGATGAAAGCCACCGCATCCGCGGCGCTGTCACTGGCCAGCAGGGAAGCGTGCGTCCCGTCGGGCAGAACCGCGTAGTGGCCACCCAACTGCGTGTGCGCCCACTCGCCCCACACGGCGGGTGTAACGGTTTCGCGCTCGTGAGCAACAATCTGCAGGTTGCTGTGTGATCCGGTCAGGGTCATCTCGCTCGGAGCCAGCGGCCACTCAGCACAGGCACTCACTCCGGCGATGTCGCTGCTCACCGGGTGCGACATGCGCTCACTCCCGACACCGGGGAAGGCCGTGGCCCTCGCCTCATACTCGGCCCAGGTGCGTTCCGGGTCCTGTGCACCGCTGTAGGCGTTACAGGTCAGTGCCGTCCTGGCCGTGTAGGAGAGCGGGTTCACCAGCTCAGGCGCCGACTGCGTGTCAGGAGCGGAACCATCACCGGGTGAATCATCAGAATCATCCCGCCCCGGCTCCGAGCCCGAGTCCGCGCCCGAGCCCGAGCCCGAGTCCGCGCCCGAGCCCGAGTCCGCGCCCGAGCCCGAGTCCGCGCCCGAGCCGGAGTCCGCGCCCTGGTCCAGGCGCTCGTCCTG
>JBQELM010000132.1:0-6116 GCA_052103915.1 Mycetocola sp.
CAACTTGGCGAGCGAGTCCTGAAGCACAAGCGACTCGTTCTTCTCGAAGTCGAGGGCGTCGTAGTAGTACACCGTCAGCGGACGGTCGATGGTGACGCCCGACTCAGCGAGCAGCTCCTTCGCCTTGTCCAGGTCCTGCTCAAGCGGTTCAAGCGAGTCGTCAAAACCGGGGAACGTTGCCGGGAGGCCACCGCTGGGGGCACTGGCCGCTCCGCCGTACGCAGCCTGAGCTGCCGCCTCGTAGTCGTAGGCGTACTGAATGGCCTGACGCACCAGGGTGTTGTTCAGCGGGGCGACCGCCGTGTTCAGCTGGATCTCATCAATCTGGGTGCCCTCAGCCCGGTACAGGGTGACGGCGTCGCTTCCCTCCAGCTGGTCAAGGTAGTTGGTCAGCGGGGTCATGATTCCGCTGGTGTGGTCGATGTCGCCGCGGGCGAGCTGCTGGATCGCCGTGGTTGAGTCAGCCGCGGTGACAAACCTGACCTCGTTGATCTGGCCGTCCTCCCAGCCCAGGCGGTAGTCGTCGTTGCGGGTCAGGGTGACCGACTGACCGTCAACCACATCGGAGACAACATACGGACCGGTTCCTGCGCTGTTCTGCGACAGCCACGCGGTGCCCCAGTCGCCGTCCTGCTCGTTCTCTGCCGCCGCTGTTGGTGACGCGATCACCACAAAGGAGAACGCTTCGAGGAAGCCGACCTGCGGCTGAGCGAGAGTCACCGTGACCGTCGTGTCGTCCACAGCGGTGACCTGGTCGATGTTGGAGATGATCCCGCCAACCTGACCACCGAGTGCCTGCGCTCGCTCAACGTTGTAGACCACAGCGTCAGCGTTGAAGGCTGTCCCATCGCTGAACACAACGTCGTCGCGCAGAGTGAACGTGTACTCGAGACCGTCGTCCGACAGGGTCCACTCAGAGGCGAGCGCCGGTTCCACGTCAAAGGTTCCCGGCGTCTGCGCGACGAGCCCCTCGTACACGTTGCGGATCACGGACAGGCTACCCAGCCCGTTGCTGTTCACGACCGGGTCCCACGCGGTGGGAAGACCGCTGAAGGTGAAGACGACGTTCTCGTCCCCCGACTGCGCTCCGGTCTGCGCGGAGGTGCTGCACCCCGTGAGTGCAAGCGCTGTGGCCAGGGCAAGCGCCCCGGCTGCACGTGTGATTTTCTGTCTTTTTTGCATACCCAGTCCTCAAGTTCAGGCGTCTCAGAGTGAACGCCGTTCAGTACACGGATTGCGGGGTATGCCGCCGATCGTGATGGTGCCCCTATCGTAAGAATGCTTACCCGCCGCCGCGCAATCGCATGTCGTTGTGTTACCAGAGGTGGGCGCGCTCGGGTCGAAGCAGGGGAGGGTAGGGGGAGCCTCACCATCCGACCCCCGGAGGAGTCATGCCCGATCCGATTCTTGTTGTTGACCACCTCACCGTGAGCTATGGCTCAGGGTTTGGTCCGGCACTCAGCGACGTGTCACTCTCCATCGCGCCCGGCGAACGGGTCGCGATTGTCGGCGAATCCGGCTCAGGAAAATCAACGCTTCTCCGCGCGATTCTGGGGATGCTTCCCGCCGAAGCAACCGTGTCTGGTGCTGTCATCTGCGACGGACGCAGCGTTCATGACGGCGCATCGGACGAACTCGTGACGCTGCGGGGCTCCGTCGTCTCACTGATTCCGCAGGATCCCGCAAGCAACCTTGATCCGCTGATTCGGATTGGCCCGCAGGTGACAGAGGGCCCCGCATCGCGCGGCCTGGTGTCACGACGGGAACGACGGTCGTTTGCCACCTCACTGCTGCGGAGATCGGGCGTCGACAACGCTGAAACCGTTGAGCAGCGCTACCCCCACGAACTCTCCGGTGGCCTTCGGCAGCGGGCGCTCATCGCCAATGGGATCTCGGGGGCACCGCGGCTGCTTCTGGCTGATGAACCGACCTCTGCACTTGACGTCACCGTTCAGAAACGAATCCTGCACACGCTGGACGAGCTGGTGACACAGACGGGTGCCAGCCTGCTGTTGATCACCCACGATCTGGGCATCGCAGCGTCCCACGCTGACCGGATTATTGTCCTCCGCGGCGGACGCATTGTTGAGCAGGGCACGGCTCACGCCGTCGTCACCGCTCCGGTGAGCGGGTACGCTCAAGCACTCGTTGCGGCTGTGCCGTCCGTGACCGGCCCGTCGCTGATTGACGACTCGGATCTTGCGCCGTCACGGCCCGTTCTTCTTGAGGTCACGGGGGTGACCAAGAGTTTCACCGGTCGCGATACCAACGGCCGTCAGCAGCGGACCGTCGCAGCCTCGGACGTATCTTTTACCGTCCGCGCAGGCGAGACTGTCGCGATTGTTGGTGAGTCAGGGTCGGGCAAAACCACAACGGCAAACCTGGTGCTTGGCCTTGAAACACCCGATTCGGGCCACATCGTTGTGGACGGAGTTGACGTGACCGGCTTCACGTCGCCGGCAGCGCGCAAACTCCGTCCGGCCGTTCAGCCCGTTTTTCAGGACCCGTCACGGTCGTTAGATACTCGGTTCACGGTCGCGCAGGCCATCGGTGAGCCCCTTGCGGTGAACCGGATCGGGTCAGCCACGGAACGGCGACGCCGCGTTGAGGAGCTTGCGGGCCTTGTTTCGCTGCCGGTGGACCGGCTTGACCGTCGGGTGACGGAGCTCTCTGGCGGCCAAAAGCAGCGTGTTGCCATTGCACGAGCTCTCGCGCTGAACCCCAGGCTTCTGGTCTGCGACGAGGCCGTTTCGGCACTGGATGTTCTGGTTCAGGAACAGATCCTGACGCTGTTCGCCGAGTTGCAGCGCCGAACGGGAGTCAGCATTCTGTTCATCACCCACGATCTGGGCGTTGTGAGACGAATCGCGCATCGTGTGGTGGTGATGCGGCACGGCCAGATCCTTGAGCAGGGCCCCAGCGGCGCGGTTCTGCACGCACCCGCACATGACTACACAAAAGAGCTGCTGGCCGCGGTCCCCGAGCTACCCGCCGCGGGATAACGACCACGACCACGACCACGACCACGACCACGACCACGAGGAGTTTCCAATGACAGAGCCCATTCCAGGGAGCGGCGAAGCGGCCGACCGAGCCGACGTCTGGCAGCGGATGCTCACCATTTACGCGGCCGCATCACGCGGGGACCACAACGCCGCCGATGCGGTGATCCACCCGGAGGCGACATTCTTTGACACCGACGAGGAGCCTCTCATCGTCGGTCACGACGAGCTGTCCGCCGCACGTGCCCGTCGCCCGCAGACGGACGGCGACCCGTTCTCCATCGAGGCGTCTGATCCCCGCGTTGACATTTTTGGTTCAACGGCTGTGCTCCGTCACCGCTTTGTATTGAGCCGCCCGGGGTCTGACGACACGTCAGTCGTGCGCAACACCAGCGTGTGGCGTCGATCGGCGGAGGGTGCACCGTGGCTCCTGGTTCACAACCACGAGGATGTTCTATAAACCCGGACCGGTGGGCACTCCGGGTTCCGCCTCCACCGGCGTCAGCCAGCGGACGTTGAGGTCCTCGACCAGGTAGTCCATTCGGCGGTCCTGGAAGTCACGCATGTGCGGCAGTGCCAGGTGGGCTGCAAGGTCCTCGGCGGACCTCCAGTGCTCGTAAAAAACGAGGTCGCCGTTGTCCGCAGTGTGCAGGTTGTAGGCAACGGCACCGGGTTCTGCCCGGGTTGGCTCAACAAAGGAGTACAGCAGCGCGGCCAGTTCGCCTGCCCGTTCGGGGCGGGGACGCGCTACTCCGACCAGGGCGACAGGCCCAGACACGGAAGGTATGGTTATAGACATACCTTGACCGTAGAGAATCGTGAGGTACGACGCAAGCCGTACCTTCGGAGGCACCCTATGACCCCACCCGATGCATCAGAATCGGGCGCACTTGTGCTCGGCACCGTGCTCAGTGCGCTGGCCCATCCGGCCCGTCGGGGGATCATTGCTGATCTTGCGGCCGAGCCGGGGGTGACGGAGCGGGCGTGTGGCTCTTTTGACCTTCCCGTGTCGAAGGCGACCAAAACGCACCACTTCACGGTGCTCCGCGAGGCGGGGCTTGTGCTGTACCGCAACCACGGGAATGGCAGCACGCTCACCCTGCGTCGCGACGAGATCAATCGGGACCTGCCCGGCCTGCTTGGCCTCCTGATTGCGGAGCGCGCAGACCGGGCAGAGTCGACGACAACTACTTCGCCGTGATGTTGGTCTTCTGGTCGGCGTTCTGACCGCGGGTCTTGATGAGGCTGGCCACGGTGGCGACGGTGATGGTCAGGGCGATGAACAGCAGGGAGAACCAGATCGGGATCTCGGGGATCCACTCCACGTGCTGACCACCGTTGATGAACGGCAGCTCGTTGACGTGCAGGGCGTGGAATACGAGCTTCACACCGATGAACGCGAGGATCACGGCGAGGCCCTGTGCCAGGTAGACCAGTCGCTCCAGCAGTCCGCCGATGAGGAAGAACAGCTGACGCAGACCCATCAGGGCAAAGGCGTTGGCGGTGAAGACGATGTACGCCTCGCTGGTGAGGCCGTAGATGGCGGGGATCGAGTCGACGGCGAATACCAGGTCGATGAAGCCGATGGCGACGATGGTCAGAAGCATCGGTGTGACAAAGCGCTTGCCGTCGATCTTCACCGTGAGCTTGTCCTGGTGGTAGTCGTTGGTGACCGGCAGGTGGCGCTTCACGAATCGCATGAAGCGGTTGTTCGCCGGGTCCGACTCGTGGTTGGAGAACGCCTGCCTCCAGGCGAGGAACAGCAGCAGTGCGCCAAAGATGTAGAAGATCCAGGACAGGTTTTCGATCAGCGTTGCACCGACGGCGATGAACCCGCCGCGCAGGATCAGCGCGATGACGATGCCGATCATCAGCACCTTCTGCTGGTACGCCTTGGGCACGGCAAAGCCGGTCATGACGATGAGGAAGACAAACAGGTTGTCGATGGAGAGCGCCTTCTCCGTCAGGTAACCGGCAAAGTATTCACCGCCGTAGGTCCAGCCGGACACCATTCCGATGCCCACACCGAACAGCAGGGCCAGGCTGATGTAGAAGATCGACCAGCGTGCCGACTCACCGATTGTCGGCTCGTGGGGCTTGCGGACGTGGGCAAAGAATTCGTAGACGAAGAACGCGATGGTGACCGCGATCGTGATGATCCAGGTGAGCAGAGTGACCTGCATGAGGCTCCAAAAGGGTAGGCGAAATAACGACGCCAAGGTCTCCTCCGTCCTGACCATGGTCAGGACCTGCGGCCCGGGATGCTTCATCACATCCGTACTGACGGACCGCCGACACGGGAGTACTCCCCTTGATTGTTTTCATCATAGGTCAGGTTGGGGCGGCTGAACACCCGACGTGCCCGGCGGGTTCGGGTGCACCCCGGTCGGACCAGCGCCAGGCGCGCGAATGCCCGCGACAGTCGGGCGAGCGCCACGATTCCCTGCACCCGCAGTGAACTCGATCGTGTGTCACCAAGCAGGTCGCGGCCAGACACGGGCAGTGAATTTTTGGGTGTCATGGGCAAATGCGTTTTACCCATGACATCGAAGAACTCATACATCACACCCTCCACCTCCTGAACCTCGGGAACGGCGTGTGGTTCACCCGTGACGGCCTGCGCGCTCAGCTTCAGCGCGCGGGGATGGCGGTGGATCAGGTCAGCCGCGAGGATGCCGTACGCCTGCGCGACGTCGCCGCCGATCTTCGGGACGTGTGTTCCGAGACAAGCACGACGAAGCGGGTTGCGCTCCTCAACCGGCTCCTTGAGGAGCATGTTGGCCACATGCGGCTCCGGCCTGGAAAGGGATCACGAATGCTGCTGATGTGTGAGCCCAAACGTGACACCGCAGTGCACGCGACGCTGCACGTTCCGCCGTGACGCCGTGACACCGCAGTGCACGCGACGCTGCACGTTCCGCTGCTCCGGAGGGAAACTAGCCCGCGCTGGGCACGACTCCGGTCAGCACGATGAGGAGAAAAACAGTGATGGCGGCGCTCAGCCCTCCGGTGATCCACACCCACCGTGTTCGAACAGGGTGTTCACGCCGAACCAGACTCAGGACTCCAAGAATCCAGCCCTGAACAACAAGTCCCGTCGCGAACAGAATCCCC
>JBQELM010000133.1:0-4030 GCA_052103915.1 Mycetocola sp.
CGAGCAGTTCAGGGAGGACAGCGAGGCGCTGGACAGCATGGTTGATGAGGTCATCGAGGAGATCTGCGAACCGGCGGAGGCGGGACTGAGCGTGTCCGTCGCGGCACTCGCCGCCAACCCGGCTGCGCTGCGCAACCGCATCATCCGGACGGTCGCCGAGGGCGAGTTTGGTCGTTCACTCAGCCGCAGCCACACCCTGGAGATCGCGCGACTTGTCACCGACTGGCATGGCCAGGGACCGATCAACGTCCCCGGTATCACGGTGCACCGGGCGGGCGGACGATTGGTGTTCCAGGCATTTGACCCGCAGGAGTAGGACACGCGGGGCCAACTCGGCGGGACCGGCGCGCCCGTCGTCAGCGGTGTCGGCCCTGGCCCACGCCGGACTCGGGTCGAACTGAGGCGGCGCGGATGTTTAGAATCAATCCATGGAATCCTCCCACCTGGGCGACGACCTCACGACGGTCCTCGTCACCGAGAAGCAGATCCACGACAAGCTCGCAGAACTGGCTGCTCGGATCGATGACGACTACGCCGGCAAAGACATCCTCCTTGTGGGTGTTCTGAAGGGTGCGGTCATGGTCATGGCCGACCTGTCACGCCACCTGAAGAGCCACGTCGAGATCGACTGGATGGCCGTCAGCTCCTACGGTGCCGGAACCAAATCGAGTGGTGTGGTGCAGATCCGCAAGGACCTGGACTCTGACCTGAGCGGTCGGCACATCCTGATCGTTGAGGACATCATCGACTCGGGCCTCACGCTGTCCTGGCTGATCGACAACTTCCGCTCCCGCGGTGTCGCCTCGCTTGAGGTGTGCGCCCTGCTGCGCAAGCCCGAGGCCGCCAAGGTTGAGATCGACTGCAAGTACGTCGGCTTTGACATCCCCAACGACTTTGTTGTCGGCTACGGGCTCGACTACGCCGAGCGCTACCGCAACCTGCGCGACGTGGCCGTCCTGGCCCCGCACGTTTACTCCTGATCGCCGCGCGCTGAGGTCGGTGCCGGGCCGATCAGCCCTGCCGTGATCTCAGCGGACAGCGTCACCAGCGGCAGCCCGCCGCCGGGGTGAGCCGAGCCTCCCACCAGGTAGAGCCCATGCAGCGCACCACGGTTGGCCGGACGGCGGAATGCCGCCCGCGACCCGTTGGACGAGCTGCCGTAGATCGAGCCGCCGGGTGCCCCTGTCTCCCGCTCCAGCTGTGCAGGGCTCCGCACCACGCGCCAGCGCAAGTAGGGCCGAACGTCCAGGCCGCGGCGGGCCATGACGTCGAGGACGTGGTCGGCGTAGCGTTCGGTGAGTCCCGGTTCGTCCCAGTCGACGCCGGAGGTCGGATCGTGCCGTGGCGCGTTCACCAGAACAAACCAGGCCCCATCGGTGTCGCCGGGCACCAGGGCCGGGTCATCGGGGGCGTTGATGTACACGGTCGGATCGGCGACGGGTGCCTGGCCTGAGCGGGCGAACGCCCCCGTTCCGAACACGGCGTCAAACTCGGCGTCGTAGTCGGCGGGGAACAGCACGCGGTGGTGAGCGGCGGCGTCCCTGAACTCGGCGGGCAGATCGGCCAGTGCAAGCAAGAGCACAAAGCCGGACAGCGACGGCGTGGCCCGGTGGATGGACCGCGCGGCGCGGGCTGCAGGGGCCGAGTCCCTGATCAGGCGCGAGTACACCACGTCGGCGTCGGCGTTGGCGACCACGGTGGTGGCGGCGATCCACTCGCCGGAGGTGGTGCGAACCCCGGTCACGGCTCCGGCGCTGTGCTCAATCGAGGCGACGGACGTTCCCGTGCGCAGCACCGCACCCGCGGCCCGCGCCCGGTCGGCGATTGCGTCGGCGATCAGACCGAGTCCACCACGAACGTGCCAGGAGCCAAAGGCCTGCTCTGCGTACGGCACGGTCGCGAGCGCTGACGGTGCCCGGCGCGGGTCGCTGCCGGTGTAGGTGGCGTAGCGGTCAAGCAGCATGCGCAGTCGGGGGTCGTGCAGGGTGCGGGTTCCGTAGCCGCGCAGGCTCCGCATCGGGGCGAGCCTGGCCCGGCTGGACGGTGAGGCGGCCAGCCGCAGGATCGTCGGAATCGTGATGGGTTCGCGCAGGAACGGGCCCTCCGCAACATCCCAGATGTGTTCCGCGTCGGTCAGGAACGCGGACCACTGGGCGCCGGTGCCCTGACCGAGCGCGGCGTCGAGGGCCGCGGGGATCTGCTCACGGCGACCGGGCATGTCCAGAACGGTGCCGTCGGGGAAGAGGTAGCGGCATGCGGTGTCCAGGCGGGTGAGGTCAAGCGCCTCGGCCAGGGGGAGTCCCGTCGCGGCGAACAGGTCCTCAAAGACCTGCGGCATCGTCAGCAGGGAGGGGCCGGTGTCAAAGCGGTAGCCGTCGCGCTCGTACACGCCCAGCTTGCCGCCGAGCCGGTCGGAGGCCTCCAGAAGCGTCACCCGGTGACCGGCGTGGGCCAGGCGGGCGGCGGCGGCCAGACCGCCCACACCGCCACCAATGACAACGGTGGTGCTCATGGGTAGGTCCTGCCCTTCCAGCTGAGGCGGCCGCGGAACGCGCGCAGATACACGGGGAGCGCGAGCAGTGGGCTGATCGGGCCCAGGAACGCCTCGGCCAGGGACGCGGCATCCCTCCGGCCGGTGAGCGCACTCACGACACCACGGTCGGCGAGCCCGGCCAGTCGGGCCAACCACACGGTCCGCGACGCCGGGAGCAGCCAGGGCAGCGTCCAGGTGACAGCGGCGACCAGTGCGGTGACGACCAGCATGCCGCGGCGGTCACCGTGCAGCCCCGGAACGGATTTGGCCAGACCGGCGATGGAGGAGCGGTAGCCGTCGTACATGCGGACAGAGATTCCGTCACCGCCCCGGCAGACCACCACCCGTCCGCCGCTGTCCCTCACCCGCTGAGCCAGGCGGACATCCTCCACCAGCTCGGATGCCACAGCGGCGTGACCGCCGACGGCGTGGTAGGTCGTGGTGCGGAACAGCATGACCTGGCCGTTGGCCACAATCGGAGCGGGGGCTCGGGTGATCCGCGTGGGGACCAGGCCGATCACGGCGGCGTCAATGAGCGGGGTGATCAGGCGTTCGCCCGGCGTGACGGTGTGCTGGCGCGGGAACACGGTGACCAGGTCGGCGCTGGTGCGTGCGGCGATGTTGAGCAGTTGAGTCAGCGCGCCCGGTGCCCAGGATACGTCGGCGTCGGTGAACAGCAGGTAGTCCGGGACGGCATCTGCCCCGGTGTCTGTGTCGTCTGTGCCCGCGACCGCCCGCTCGGCGAGCTGGGTGCATGCCCAGTTTTTGCCCGTCCAGCCGGAGGGGAGCGGAGTGCCCTCCACGACCGTCGCCCCGGCCTGCGCGGCGACCGTCGCCGTTGTATCGGCCGAGTTGTCGTTGAGGACCGTGACGGGGCCCGCGTCCTGGGCAATCAGGCCGGGGAGGGTATGCGGCAGCGTTGTGGACTCGTTGCGGGCGGGGACAAGGACGGCGACGCCCGGAACCGTGTTGTCGGCGTCTGCAGGGGCGGCGGTCCTTGCACCGCTGACCGACGCCGTGCGCGCGGCGGGACCGCCATCGCTGACCGACGCCGTGTGTGCGGCGGGCCTGACAACGGCCCCGGCGCTGGGCTGTGCATCGGCAGCAGCACGGAACCGACCGGGACCGCGCAGGATGGGCATGGTCACCGCGTTAACCGTGAGAACAACGCCCCGCGCCAGCAGAACGGCAAGCGACGCGGCACCGAGCACACGAACGAGTGGATGGGTCACCGCCGCTGTCCCACCGACTCTGAACCGTGGCCGCCGGTGGTGTCATCCGTGAGCGACCGGCCGGTCCCCACCAGCCGGGCCAGCCAGCGGACGGCCAACCGGTCATCGTCGCTGCGCCGACCGGAACCGGTGAGCACAACCCTGAACCCCGGGACCGGATCATCGGGGTGGGTGGCATCCAGCTGGGCGTCCAGCTCGGCCAGTTCACGCTCAAGCGCGATCGCCAGCCGCGCGGTCATGTCATCAGCACGGGCACCCGAAGCCC
>JBQELM010000133.1:4040-6065 GCA_052103915.1 Mycetocola sp.
CATCAGCGAGCTCTGTGGTCGGGTCAAGCGCCTTCCCAAAACGGAGATACGCTTCCGGGCGCTGACCCCCGCGCAGTCTGACCCTGATGGCGAGCGGAACAAGCGGGGCACCACTGGTCTGCGCGGCCCAGGCCGCACCCCGACCCGGCGTCCCCACTCCGCGCCCGGCGTGCAGTGACCCCTCGGGGAACAGCACAGCCCATCCGGTGTTATCGCCGCTCACCCGCCGGGTCAGCGACCGCAGCTCACGCTCGTCAACCGCTCCAAGGGCGCGGAGGAACGGCAACCGGTCAAGTTGCGGTGACCCCATCATGAGCGTCGCGGGGATGCCGCGCTCGTGCGCCACAAATCCCACGATCGACCCGTCCCACCAGCTGCCGTGGGTTCCAGCCACCACAGCACGATCCGGAACCGGGCCGGAGACGGCGATCAGGTCAAGGTGGTGACGCAGATCACGAACGGTGCTCCGGGTCAGCAGGCGACGGACCATCGGCCCGCGCCCCGCCTGTGCCAACCGCATCAGCAGGGGAATCGCCACAACACCCATGGCGATGCCGCCGGCGAGGGCAACAGATGGCCTGTCCCAGAACGTCAGATTGCCGACCAGGCTGGTCAGCCAGGTCCACAGGTACACCAGATACGGCGACAGGTCGGCGCGCACCGTGTCCAGCCGTCCGAACGCGCGAGGGTCACCGGGACGACCGCGTCCGGCGCGAGACACCGCGGCTTCGAGCACCAGGGCGATCAGGACAGCTGTGACAAACCAGCCCGCATAGTTGGTCAGCGGAATGCCGGGTGTTCCGGGCAGGGACGGCTCGGGGTTGGCCCAGCCCCAGTTGCCCGCGTCAACCATTTGCGAGTCAAGGAAGACGTCCCACGCGGTCAGCGCGTACGCCATGAGCAGCACACGGGCGACCAGCCGTCGCCACGACCCGACACCAACCAGCAGGCGGGCGATGAGGAACGCGGGGTACGCCACCGTCAGCCAGGCCAGCGGCACCAGCAGCGAGACGCCAAGCAGCTCGGGCCCCAGCGCCCCGGTGTACGCGTACTCCCCGAAGGGGAAGCCGGTCGCGATCCCAACCGCCTCGGCGATGAGGGTCAGCACGCCCACCCCGGTCACCACCGGAATGGCCACCCGCCATCCGCCAATGGAGGCGGCGTGCAGCGTCGCGCTGGAGGACAGCGCAATCACGCTGACAAAGGTCAGCGGAATGGAGTCGGCGTAAAAAACAAAAAGCGACTGCGCAAAAAACCCTGTCGCCATGGCCACCCAGGCCAGGACGGCTGCAACCCGTCTGCCGCGATTCACGCCCTGCCCCGCGGGTAGTTCTCCGGCGCAAGCGCACCGGCCGAGTGGTCCCCACGCACCTGCTTGAGCACAATCTCCGCAGAGATTAGGCACATCGGGACACCCACCCCGGGGGAGGCGGTTGCCCCGGCGTAGAACAGGCCGTTCACCTTCCGCGAACGCGGTCCGCGCCGGAACATGGCCGACTGCGCCAGGGTGTGCGCCGGGCCGAGCATGCCGTCGGCCCAGGAGTTGTAGTCGGTACCGAAGTCGGCCGGTCCGATGCTGTGCCTGACGACCACACGCTCGGCCAGGTCATCCACCCCCGACCAGCGGGCGATCTGGCTGATGGCGGCGTCGGCGATGGCGCGTACGCGCGGGTCCTCGTCGCGGGGCCAGTCCGGTCCGCCGCTGCCGTGTCCCAGCCCGATCTGGCCGGACACGGGGACAAGCACAAACAGGTTCTCGTCGCCGTCCGGTGCGACGGAGTCATCGGTTGCCGACGGCTTGCACACGTACAGCGAGGTGACCTCAGGCGTGTGCCCCCGGCCGAAGACCGCGTCGAGCTCCGTCTCCCAGTCGCGGGTGAGCAGGAGCGTGTGGTGCGGAAGCTCCGGAAGGCCCCCGCGCACGCCAAGCATCACAAGCACCGCGCTTGGCCCCGCCTCGGTGCGCTGCCACGTGCTCTCGGGGAAGCTGCGCTGGGCGGGCGGAAGCAGCCGCGTCTCGGTGTG
>JBQELM010000134.1:0-6003 GCA_052103915.1 Mycetocola sp.
TCGGCCACCGTGGTGGGGGCGGGGCCCGACCGCCCCTGTGGGCGGCCGGGCACAGCGTCTGAAACGGGCCTGGTTGTGGCCTACTTGCAGGTGTCAGCCGGGTCGACCTTGCCGGTGATGGCGTTCTGCAGGCCGGTGTAGATCTCGGTGGCAACGTCCGGCCACTCCTCACCCAGCTTTCCGGTGCGGGCGCGAGCGTTCTGCACCTGCTCGGTGAAGGCAGCCATCTCCGGCACCTCCTCCATGTACTGCTCGGCCAGCGCGGTGCGGCTCGGGACAATGCCGCGACCCTTCGCGTAGTCAAGCTGCTTGTCCTCTGCGGTCAGGCACTGCACAAACTCAGCTGCCTTGGCCTGACGGGCCTCGTCACCGGTGCGGGGGACCGTCCACAGCTCGCCACCGAGCGGTGCGGTCGGGGTCTGGCCCGCCTCGTTGATCGGGATCTGAACCGTGCCGTACTCGATGTCGCTGTCGGCCAGCGAGGCGAACTGCCACGGGCCGTTGACCATCATCGCGGCCTTACCCGTGGCGAACTGGTCCTTGACGTCCGCCTGGCTCCAGGTCAGGACGCTGCTTGAGGCGCTTCCGTCGTCAACCAGGTCAACCCAGAGCTCAACGGCCTCGGCAACCGCAGGGCTGGTCAGGTCGGTTTCGTCTCCGCCGTTGGTCCACAGGAACGGCAGGAACTGCCAGCTGCCCTCGTAGGTGGCAATCGAGGAGAACGCGATGCCGTAGCGGTCACCATCGGTGAGCTTCGCCGAGGCGTCCTTCAGCTCGTCCCAGGTGGTCGGCGGCTCGATGCCCGCCTCCTCCAGCAGGGTCTTGTTGTAGAACAGGCCAAGCGTGTTGGCTGCCGGGCCAAGACCGTAGAGCTCACCCTCGCGGGTTCCCGCGTCAACAAAGCCCTGGATGAAGCCGTCTCCGGTGATGCCGTAGTCGCCGAGCGGGCTGAGGCCGCCGGTTGCGGCGATCTCCTGGACGTCGGGGTTGTCGAGCATGAGCACGTCGGGGAGTGTCTTGGAGGACGACTTCTGCAGCACCTTCTGGATCAGGTCCTTGCCTGGGACAACCTCGCGGTCGATGGTGACGTTCAGTTCGGTGGCGCAGGCGTCGATGAGGTCCTGGACCAGCTGCTTGTCCGGCTCGTTGCTGTAGTAGTCGAGGACGCTGAGGCTGGTGACCTCTCCGCCATCGGAGGTGTTTCCGCCGTCGCCGCCTCCGCTGCAGGACGAGAGAACGAGGGCTGCGCTTGCCGCAAGGGCGAGGGCGCTGAGGGTGCGGGTTGTGCCGCGGTGGGTACGGGTAATCATCAGTGGGCTCCTTTGCCGTTCTGAGTGTTTCCGGGGTGCGTCTGTGTACCGATTGGCCGGTCACCACGTGGAATCTGGTGGGCTGCGGCGACCGTGCCGTGTCCGGTTGAGCGGTGCTGCGTCGGGAGATCACCCCGATTGGTAAACCGCTTTACCAGCTGTGTTTTCCCGATTATTCTCAGAACACCAGAGAGTGTCAAGTCATTCGTTTAAACGGTTAACCATTTGGGTTTCCGCCACACCCGACGGCCCGCTACTCTCAAACCACACCAACGAAGGAGCCACGCCCATGGCCACAATGCGCGACGTCGCCGCCAGAGCCGGCGTCTCCGTTGCCACCGTGTCCTTCACCCTGAACAACACCAAAACGGTGTCAGAGCCCACCAGAGCCAGGGTCGAAGAAGCCATGCGCGACCTCGGCTATCGGCGCAACGCCGTCGGCCGGGCACTTGCCCGTCGGCACACGCAGATCATCGCCATGCTCTACCCGGCGCTCCGCCAGGGCATGAGCCACACCACGTCGCTCTTCCACACCGGTGCCGCAACGGCCGCGGCCGAGCAGGGTTACCGCCTCATTCTCTGGCCCATGGACGACAAGGCCGAGGGCATCACCGACCTGGCACAGGCCGGACTGGTTGACGGAGCGATCCTGATGGAGGTCCACCTGGACGACCGCAGGGTTGAAGCTCTCAGGGAGCACGGGCTGCCCTTCACCCTCATCGGCCGCACCCGCGACCCCGAGGGACTGAGCTACGTTGACGTCGACTTTGAGAACACCATCACCGACGCCGTTGAACGACTGGCCGCCGGCGGACACCGTCGCATCGCGTACGCCGACGGTGACCCCACCGACGCCAACGGCGCCGTCATCCCGCGCTACGGCCCCATCCTTCGCTCCCGCTCCGCCTTCCTCGCCGCCTGCGCCGCCCGCGGACTGCGTGGCAGCATCAATGGCGGTGCAACAACGGCCGCGGCGGGTAAAGCGCTCGTCACCCGACTCCTGGCCGAACAACACCCCCCGACCGCGATCCTTGCCCTCAACGAGTTCGCCGCGCTCGGTGCCATCAGCCAGCTCCGCAGCATGGGCAAACGCGTCCCGGAGGACGTCTCCGTGGTTGGCGTGTCCTCCTCCCCGTCGATGGCCGCCATCACCGAGCCAGAACTCAGCCACTACCTGTCCCCCGGTGATGCGCTGGGACGCCTGGCGGTTGGCGCACTGATCGGCCAGCTCAGCGGTGATCCGAACGCCAGAATCGCCACCGTCATCCGCGGTGAATTCACCGAGGGGGCCAGCCTGGGCCCCGCCCCGGCATCCGAGTCAAATGAGGACCGGCCAAGGCACTAGAGTGGACTCGTCCGCCCCCTGACTGACCGGGAGTTACTCGTGTCCACAATCGTCGTCGAGGTCATGCCCAAGGCCGAACTGCTTGACCCCCAGGGAAAGGCCGTCGTTGGCGCGCTTTCCCGTCTGGGTAATTCAAATCTCAGCGCTGTCCGTGTGGGCAAGCGTTTTGAGATCACCGTTGATGGCGAGGTGACAGACGAGGTCCTCGCCCAGGTACGCGAGATCGCCACAGACATGCTGTCCAACCAGGTCATCGAGGACGTTGTTGGCATTCACGTTGTTGATGGCGCCTCCGCATGAAGATCGGTGTTGTCACCTTCCCCGGCTCCCTTGATGACCGGGATGCCGCCCGCGCGGTGAAGCTGGCCGGCGCCGAGCCCGTCATGCTCTGGCACGGCGATCACAGCCTTGGTGACGCCCAGGCCATCATCCTTCCCGGTGGTTTCAGCTACGGCGACTACCTGCGCGCCGGAGCCATCGCCTCACACGCACCGATCATGACCGAGGTCATTGCCGCTGCCGAGCGTGGTGTCCCCGTTCTGGGCATCTGCAACGGATTCCAGATGCTGACCGAGGCACATCTGCTGCCCGGTGGCCTGATCCGGAACGAAAACGGCACCTTCATCCGCCGCGACCAGAAGCTCTCCGTCGTCAACAACGACACCGCGTGGACCCACCAGTTTGAGCGCGGCCAGGAGATCGTCATCCCGCTGAAAAACGGTGAGGGCGGATACATCGCTTCCGAGGAGGAGCTTGACTGCCTGGAGGGCGAGGGCCGTGTGGTCTTCCGCTACGAGGAGGTCAACCCGAACGGCTCGCTGCGCGGAATCGCTGGCTTGACCAACGCCCGCGGCAACGTTGTTGGCCTCATGCCGCACCCCGAGCACGCCGTTGAGGCCGGCTTCGGGCCTGACACCGACCAGGCCATGCGCAGCGGTGTTGACGGTCTGACGTTCTTCACCAGCGCCATCCAGGCGCTGCAGGCGGTCTAACCGCCACCGGCCTCGGTGCCGCGCGTCGGCATCATCGACGCCACCAGCGGCCTCCACGAGGCCGTGAAACGCACAACCAAAAGAAAACCCGGTTGGGAGCCTTGCGCTCCCGACCGGGTTTTTGTGTTGTGCACGCCGAACCATCCACAGATTCAGTTTTCCCGGTATCCGCGCTCCTCAAATTAATACTCTGGCCCCAGAGCAGATAAACCCTATTGATGCGATGAGGAGGTGAGGCCGTGTGCCAACACGCAATCCATCACGGCACTCCTTCCCTCTGCCCACCCAGCCCCCGGCCCGCGGTGTTGAGCGCACCGCAGGGCCGGGCCGGAGGCACCGTGTTCCGGCTCCACAGCACCGGCCTCAGTGCCGGCAGCGCCACACGGGTGCCTCCACCTCGGCCAGTCTCCCGTCAGGGCTGGTCACGCCTGGGCAGCACCGTTCCCGCGTCGCCCATCCTCCGCGATGCAACTCCACACTCCGCACCGGGACTCCGACCGTACCCCGACGGTGCGGACCCCTCGCGCACGCCAGCGATCGCCGTGCGTGCGGGCCTGACAGGAGACGCGCGGCTACGGCTGCGTGGACGGAACGGTGCTGCTCGGGCCCGTGGACCAGGTGGGCTGGCCGCCCCGCAACGTCAAGGCAACCGGCATCTCCCGCAATTCCTGATCCGAGCAGAGCAGCGGGTCGGCATCAAGCAACACAAGATCGGCCACATCCCCCACGCGAACGGTCGTGCGGCCCCGCGTTGTTGCGGCAAGCGCCTCAGACCGGCCGATGCGCTGCGACGGCCCCCAGGGCGCGCGGCCCTCACGGGTCCGCGTCACCGCCGCGGCGATCGCCAGCCACGGGTCAAGCGGTGCGACGGGAGCGTCCGAGCCAAAGCGCAGTTCAGCGCCGGAGTCACGCAGGTCACGGAGCGGGAAACTGCGCTCTGCCTTTCCCGGCCAGAACCGGTCGGACACGTCCCTGTCATCCATGGCGTGCTCGGGCTGGACGCTGGCGATCAGGCCAAGCCGGGCAAACCGCGGCACATCCGCCTCCGTGAGCAGCTGAGCGTGCTCCACCCGGCCGTGTGGTGTGGACAGGCCAGCGTCAGCAAGTCGTTCAAAGGCGTCAAGAACGATCCGATTTGCCCTGTCACCGATGGCGTGAACAGCAGGGCGGAACCCAGACCGCACGGCACGATCAAGCACGGCGTCAAGCTCCGGCTCCGTCATCGCCAGGTAGCCGCTCGGGTGCTCGTCATCAACGGCACCGCCCTCGTAGTTGTCAAAGCAGTAGGCGGTCCGGGTGTTGAGCGAGCCGTCAACAATGACCTTCATCGGCCCCACAGTGACCAGGCCATCCGAGTGGGGAACGGTATCGCCGCTGCGGACGCCTGCGGCAATGGCCTCATCCAGCTGGTGCGCCCATACCGCCGCCTCCACCCGGAGGGCCGTCACACCCGCCGCAACCCGCTCGGGCCAACGGGCCAGGTTGTCATCGGTCTCCATATCCACAACGCCAACCACACCGCGTGCGGCCGCAGCCTGCGCGGCCTCAACCAGGGCGGGGAGGGTGTGCGCGTCATCCAGCGCCAGGCGGTCAAGGTGCGGAATCCAGTCATCCTCACGAACCGGACCGACGCTGTCCTCCGGAAGCCCCATCGCCCGCAGACCAGCCGTGTTCATCCAGCCGCAGTGCAGATCGGCGCTGACCAGCACAATGGGCGTGGTCTGCGACACGGCGTCAAGCAGAGCGGTGGTTGGTTCATCCGTCCACAGGCCGTCCCTGAACCCTGCACCGTCCAGGCGAACCTCAACCGGACCGGAACGGCGGGACAGCGCCTCGGTCACCCGGGCTGCCGCGTCAGCGGCAGAGTCAGCGGCGGACAGGTCAAGCCGTCGACGACTCAGCGCCCACTGCCGGAAGTGCGTGTGCTCGTCCCACAGTCCGGGAATGAGGACCCTGCCCTCGCCCTGCCAGACATCAACCAGGGTGCCGTCGGCCAGCCCAATCCCCTCAGGCATCTGCGCCAGTCGCACCCCATCCGGGTCGGGATCATGCGGCTCGATGGCGGCCACCCGCCCATCAGCAATCCACACATCCAGCCGCTCCGTCGTGTCCGGCCAGCGAACGTCCCGAATTACCGCAACACTCATCACACTCCATCACTCAGCACACGGGACCCTCTTCAGGATATGGGAGCAGGAGCGAACCCCGGTTCACCCGGTGTCACACCAAAAAACAGTGGGTCCCCTGGCGCCTCCGTGCGGGGCAGATACCCCTCTGAGAGGGTGACGCCCCCGAACATCAGTGCGCTGAGTTCATTCCTCACCCCCGGCCAACAAACTCTCGCCGCAGAGACAAC
>JBQELM010000135.1:0-5993 GCA_052103915.1 Mycetocola sp.
TTCGCTCGCTAGGGCAACAGACATCGGGCCCCGCAACGTTCGACGTTGCGGGGCCCGACATGGTTTCACGACCGGTTAGGAGTTCTGGGATCGCCTCCGAATCAGGAGGGCGCCGCCGCCGATCAGAAGCAGCAGAGCCAGGAGCGTAGCCACGCCTGCTCCCACCGCACCCGTCGCTGCAAGCCCGCTGCCCGTTCCGGCCCCGCCGGCATCAGCCGTGGGCTGGGCTGGGGATGTGGGCTCGCCTGTCCCACCGGCTGACCCGTCAGACCCGGCAGACCCGGAACCATCGGAGTCAGAACCATCGGAGTCAGAACCATCGGAGTCAGAACCGTCGGAGTCGGACCCGTCAGCGGCACCGTCAGAGTCAGAGTCAGACCCAGCACCATCAGCGGCACCATCAGAACCAGCATCGGCCCCGTCGGAACCGGCGTTGCCCCCGCCGTCATCAGCTGTGACGGTCACAACGGTCTCGGCCGTAGCCGTCGTGTTGTAATCGTCCGTCACGCTGTATCGAAGCGTAAACGTGCCCTGCTCAGCCGGGGCGAACATGCGCGCAAACACACCGGGTTCGATCCGCTCCACCGTGATGCGGTCGGTGAGGTCACGGCCGTTGGCGTCCATCGCGGTGATGCCGGCTCGCTCGTCAAACTCCTCGCCAACCGTCAGTTCGCGCGTCGGCGGAACCCCACCAAACGTCGGCTCCACCGCCACAACAACAACGACCCGCTCAGCAACGGTTGTGTTTCCCGCCGCATCGGAGACCCGGTACGTCAGGCGGTACTCACCCGGCGTGGTGGTGTCAACGGTTCCCGTGACCTCGATAGCTGCGGTGAGGTCACCATCAACATCGTCGCTGGCACTGACGCCGGCAAGCGGCTCAAAGCTCTGCCCCTGAGCAACCTCAGTTGACGACTCAACCCCCGCAAAAACGGGAGCAACCTCGTCACCACCGGCGCGAGTCAGCGTCACCTCATCGATGACGGTGCGGTCCATGGTCTGGTAGGTCGTCAACGTCAAAGCGGACGGCGAGACATCCACATCGGTGTACTGCGGCTGGTTCGACTGGTCCTTCACCGCCGCCTCGGGTGACGACGCGTCAAGACCGTAGAACTTGCTGCCACTGGCCGAGTTCCCTGTCACGTACAGGACCTGGCCCTCCTCAGCGGTCAGCGTCACACCCGACTCTTCCTGGGCAGCCCTGTCCCCCACCGGCGTTGTTCCGTCCATGAGGTAACTGCGCGTGTAGATGTGGTCATGACCGGCGAGCACCAGGTCAACGCCCAGCTCGCTGAACACCGGCGCCAACGCCTGACGGCGCTCAATGACGTCCTGCTCAACGGAGTGAAACGCGGCCGAGTACAGCGAGTGATGCATGACAACAACAACCCAGCTGGCGGAGTCACCCTGCTCGGCCATGACCTCGCGGAGGAACGCAACGTGATCCTCCTCGTTGGCGCTTCGAGCATTCGTGTTGAGGTTCAGATAGAGCACACCGTTGTAGGTGTACCAGTAGTCGCCACCCGCGCGGCCCTCCTGCGCCTCGTAGCCGTGCGTGTCCGAACGGTTCGGGGTGAAGAAGTGCGAGTTGAACTGATCAGACTGGTTATCGTGGTTGCCAATCGTCGCCTGGAACGGCACCGTCGTGAGCAGCTCGGGGGCAATCAATGAGGCGTACTCGTCCTCCGAGCGGTGGGTCTCGATCTGGTCACCACCGCTGACGATCATGGACGCGTCACGCTCATTGTCGTCAATCTGGTCAAGCGAAGCAGCCCAGCGATCACGGTCGTTCTGCCAGCTGCCAGAGGCTCCGATCTGGGCGTCCGTGAGGTACACGAAGCTGTAGCTCTGGTCAAAGGTTCCCGTCCACAGTTCGTAGGAGCGCGACCATCCCATCTCACTATTGCCCACCCGATACAGGTAGGACGTGTCCTCGCTCAGCTCATCAATGACAACCTGGTTCGAGAATCGTCCGTCACGGGTTGCGTGCGTGTCCGCGTCGAGGATTCGCGCTTCCGCCTCAGGGAACGTGTTGCCGGTGCGGGCAGAAACGGGAGCAATCTGAACCTGCGCCGGAACCTCACGGTCGGTGTAGAAGGTCAGGTTACGCTCGGTCTCGTCCGATCCAACATGCAACAGAACATCGCTGATGCTCGCCGGGGCGTCTGCTGCGTTGAGCGTCAAATCGGTGAGCTGCATGAACACGTCCGAACTGTTGTCGTTGGTGTTGTGCACCTGAACGGCAATGGTGTTTGTGCCCGCCGTAAGTAGCTCAGCCGGCACCGTAAACGTGCCCGTCAGTGGAGCCTGGCCGTTGCCGCCGGCGTACACCATGTTGCTTGTGTCCCCATCATCCAGGCGACCGTCCGCAAAGCCCTGAACCAGGGTTCCGTTGACATACACCCGTGCGGCATCGTCGTACGAAATCTGCCCAGACAGGCTCTCCGTCAGAGCCAGTTGCGCCGGTGTCAGCTCAACGCTGCTCCGGAAGAAGAACGCCTCAATGTTCTTGCCATTCTCCTTGTACTGGGTGAGCAGCGTCGTTGGAAGAAAACCACCACCAAGGTCGGCAATGATGCCGTTCTTGGCCCCAAAACTCCCCGAACCCGTCTTCCACGAATCGTCGTCAAAGGCTGGTTCCGACCACGAGGTCAGCGCGGGCAAACCGGCGGCCGGGTCCTGCTCACCGTCGTGGTAACGCCACTCGGTGCTGGCATCAAGCAGCTCGGTTCCGTCGATGTCCTCCGGCTCGGGAATGGTTGACGGGATCGGCTCACCGGCATCCGGTCGCTGTGGCAGTGCGGGTTGTTCCGAACCACCATCGTCAGCGACCGGTCGAAGGGCAACATCAAAGATGTGCATGATGCCCTTGCTGACCTGGGTCGGCAGGGTCACACGTCGAACCTTCTTGGCAGGATCAAGCGGAACAACAGAGGTGGCAAACAGGGTCGGCTTGGCCGTATCTGACCCACCGCTGGCCGTGTTGCGCTTGGTCAGATCAACAAGTCGAACGTTTCCGCCCTCCACGTTTCCCGGCACCCAGTCGCTCAGTCGCACATCAACGTCCCGAGTGGTGCCGTCACTGTACTCAACCGTTGCTGTTCCTCTGGACGGACCGTTGGTGGCCAGCCCAAGGAACGAGATCCCCGACGCCTGCGCGTCGCCAAAGTCGAGAACCTGTCCGCTGGGGATCCAGTGGTCCGGCTCCCCCGCAGCGGTGTCCGGCCAGGTGAAGGTCACACCCGTCTTGCCAAACGGAACGCTCGCGCCGGCGGAAAGCCCGGCTTTCTCCAGGTCCTGACGGGACAGCCCCGTCCCCCCGGCATCCAGTCCACCCATGTTGACCGCACCATCATCGGTCACACCAACCGCGTTGCGAGAGTGTGAGCCGTCATCGAAGGAGGGCGGCACATCATCGGCACCGGTCCCCCAGCTGCCAGGGGTCGCCGACATCGTGAAATCAAGCGTTCCGCCGTCGCGTGCCACATCGGCGGGGAGCCAGGATGCGGTCTGTGCTTTCCCGTTGACGGACAGGCCCGTGGTGTACTTCGCCGACGCTCCCGCGCCCGGGGCATTCAGTGTGAGGGTTCGGTCGGAGCCAACTGAGCTGATGACGATCCGCTCGAACATCGGAGCCGACACCAGCAGGTCAGCGGTTCCCCACGTTGCAGGCATCAGTCCAAGGTTGGCCCAGACGTACCAGGCGCTGAACGACCCCAGATCGTCATTGCCGTAGAGACCATCCGGCTCGGTCGTGAACATATCGTTGGCCACCCGGTAGAGGGTGTCCGTTGTCTTGTGCGGTGCCTGGAGCCAGTTGTACACCCAGGGAAGGCCAAAACTCGGCTGGTTGGCGATATACGCGGTGTCGCTGAACGCCCCACCATCCAGGTTGCGCAGCAAAGCGTCAAGCTCAGTTGTTGACTTCTCCACACCGCCGCGAGCCTCAATGAGTGCAGCCATGTTGTGCGAGACGTTAAAGCCATACTGCTTGCCCGTTGACTGCTCAAACTGCGCGCCCTGTGTGGTCAGGGAGGTGTTCATGAACCCGTTACGATTACGTGCGTCGATGTGCTGAGTCGCCGGGTTAAAGACGTTGCGCCAGTTCTGCGAGCGCGTCGCAAAGGTCTCATACGCGTCGCTGTTCCCCAGTCGCTTCGCCAGCTGGGAGATCGCAAAATCGTTGGTAGCGTACTCCAGCGTGCGCGAGGTTGCCGCGCCCTGCTTGTCCCCATCAATCCAGCCCCATGAGCCGTACTGCACGGCATCACTGCGGGCAGAGTCCGTCATCGGGAGCGACTGGGTGTTGATCATTGTCTCCAGCGCCGTCTCACGGTCATAGTCGGTGGCACCAAAATCATCGGTGGCGGCCACGATGTTCTGGAGAGAATCTCCGCTCATCTTCGTCTGCACACTGTTGTAGCTGGGCCAGCTCGTCCAGCGGCCGGTCTGCTCAACCATGTCAACGATGGACTGGTTGATGTCACTGGCCCGATCGGGGAACAACAGCGCAAGCAGCTGCGACTGGCCACGGTAGGTGTCCCAGCCGGAGAAGTTCACGTACATGTTGCGGCCCTCAGGCAACCGGTGCACCGTGGAGTCGTAACCGGTGTAGCGCCCGTCAACATCCTGGAACGTGTTCGGGTGGAGCAGCGCGTGATAGAGCGCACTGTACATCGTGGTGCGGTCGCGGTCGGATCCGCCGGTGGCATCAATCGTCCCGAGCGCACCCTCCCATGCAGCGCGAGCGCTGGCACGGATCGTGTCAAAGTCGGCGTCACCCACCTCGGTGGTGGCGTTGAGCTTTGCCCCGTCGACCGAGACGTAACTCAGACCGACCTGTGCTGTGACGTCGGCACCGTCGGCGAATGTCAGCCACGCTCCGGCCGCGTGCTTTGCGGAGCCACGAGCAGACGTGGACCCGGCGTCGACACTGTCGCCGTCCCAGGTACCGTACGCTGCGACGGGCTGGTCAAAGGTTGCAGAGAAGTACGCCGTGTAGGGGTTACCACCGTTGCAGACGATGTTCGCGGTCACGGAACCGCTCAATTCCCCGGTTTCCGGGTCAAAACGAATGTCAGCTGAGCGCACCTGGTTGTTGGAACCGGCCGCGTCAAAGAGCAGGGTGGCCGCGTCGTCAAAGCTGTAACGGCTCACAGCGGTGCGCGTTGTGCTGGTGAGTTCAACGCCGACCCCTGCGTCAAGCTCTACGGAATAGTAGCCGGGCTCGGCGGTCTCATTGTCGTGTGAGAAGTTGAGGAAGTAGTCGCCAATGCTGGTGGCGGGGTTTGACGGTAGAGCATCGCCCGGGTTCTGTGCCCCGGCAAACGGGATCACGGGGAAATCAAACCCGCCGTAGTTTGAGCGGCAGCCTGTTCCGGAGAGGCGCGTCATTCCAAAACCGCGGATCTGATCGGCCCGGTACTCGTACCCGCCGAACTGTTCCTTCGTTGCTGTTTCATATGTGGTCGGGCTGGACTGCACCATCCCGAAGGGCACGGTCGCACCGGGGAAGGTGTTGCCGTAGTGGTCGTTGCCTCGACCGTTGTTGCTGTCGTTCATCTCCGTTCCGATGAACTGATTGACCGCGTCAAACGGGGTCAGTGTTGATGCGGCTTCAGCCGGTGCCGATGCGGGTATCACAACGGCCGCCGCGGTGACGGCTGTGACAAGGCCTGAGGCGAGCAATGCTCGTCTGCCCCGTCGAGTCGGGCGGGTTCTCCCGCGCGTCCTGGGAAACACAGTTCTCTCCATCATTGGTGGGGGTTTGTGGGCGTGATGTGCCCGCAAGCACCCTAGGGATGCGGGGGAACCGTGAGAACAACGGAGTGTGACGACGTGATGAAGGGACCGTCGAGGTGGAACACCACCCGAGATGAGTGCCCGGTGGCCCAGGCGCCTCCGCTGGGTTTACCCGTCAGCCCCCGCCACGTGGTTCTCGTACCCGATGATGACAAGGTGCACACGGTCACGGGCGTTGAGTTTGGCGAGGA
>JBQELM010000136.1:0-5988 GCA_052103915.1 Mycetocola sp.
GTCACCTGTGGCCAGGTAGCGGTCGGCGCCGAGTGAGTACTCGGTTGTGCTGATCGAGGCGGTCGAGTCAGCTGTGACGGCGGACAGGACCTTGAGTGCCTCTGCGGTGACCTCTGGGCCGATACCGTCTCCGGCAACAATCGCGAGGGAAATGTCACGTGACATGGGTGCTCCGTGCTGTGCGGTGGGTGTGTACCCCCTCAGCCTACTCGTGCTTGGCGCCGTCCAAGCCCACGCGGCGCAGTCCAAAGAAGGCAATCAGAACGGCGGCGACCACCACAGCGACACCAATCGTGGCCGTCGGCGCAATTCCCGAGTCAAACGCGATCTGCGCGGAGTGCAGCAACTGCGCACCCACATCCCCACCAATCTCCTGCGACACGCTTACCGCTCCGCCCAGGGTTTCAGCTGCGGCTTCCGTCTGGGTGGCGGTCAGCCCCTCTGGCACCACAACGTTCTGCCGGTACGCGCTCATGAGCACCGTGCCAAGGACCGCGGTGCCAAGCACCGATCCGAGCTCGTACGCCGTCTCAGAGACAGCAGAGGCGGCACCGGCCTTGCGTGCGGGAGCGGTAGCAATCACCAGATCGTTTGACACGGTTTCAGCCGCACCGATACCGAGGCCGAGCAGGATGAAGGCAATCAGGATGTCCTGCTGACTGAGATCAACGCCGGCGAGAGCCACCATCAGGTACCCGGCAATGGTGAACAGCATGGCGACGGGGATCACAAAACGCGGACGGATTCGACCGGCGATCGGCACAATCAGCAGACCGGCCAGAATCATCGTGATCAGTCCGGGCAGCATCACCAGACCCGACTGAATGGGGCTCAGGCCGAGTACCAGTTGCAGATGCTGGGTGATGAACAGCAGTCCGCCGGAGAGCGCAACAACGCTGAACAGGTTGATCAGGATCGCCGAGGAGAACTGCGGCCGGTAGAACAGCCGGATATCAAGCATGGGGGCTGGCCTGTTGAGCTGGCGCCGCACAAACACGATTCCGGAAACGACGCCAACGAGGAGCGTGACGACCATGACAGCGGTGACCCCGTTTGAGGCAAACTCCTTGATCGCGTAGACGATCGGAGCCATGGTCAGCAGGGACAGCAGGATCGAGATCGGATCAACCGGCCCCGGTTGCGGGTCACGTGATTCGGGGATCAGGAACGGGGCGGTCACAAGGAGCGGCACCAGGACGGGCACGGCCAGCAGGAACACCGACCCCCACCAGAAGTGCTCAAGGAGAAGGCCGCCAACGATGGGTCCCAGCGCACTTCCCGCCGCAAAACCCGATGCCCAGACCGCAATCGCCAGGCGGCGCTGGCGGTCGTCAAGGAACAGGTTGCGCAGCAGCGACAGCGTTGAGGGCATCAGCATTGCGCCGAAGAATCCGAGGGCGGCGCGCGCGCCGATCAGCGCAAGAGAGGTCGGGGCGAACGCCGCAACGATGGAGACGGCAGCAAACCCGGTTGCACCGATGATCAGCAGACGGCGACGGCCGATCCGGTCACCAAGACTTCCCATCGAGACCAGCAGTCCCGCGAGGATCAGCGGGTAGATGTCCACCATCCACAGCAGTTCGTTGGCACTTGGCCGCAGCTGTTCGGAAATCTCAGGCAGCGCAAAGTGCAGCACCGTGTTGTCGACGGAGACGAGAAGAACCGGGAGCATGAGGACAGCAAGCGCCACCCATTCTTTTGCTCCTGCTCGGGTGGGGACGGTGGTTGACGCTGTTGGCGTGCGCTGAGACACAGGTGTTCCTTTCAATCGGAACTACTATACCGGCTGGACGGTACAGTTCAAGAGTGACAGGATAAAGCTATGAGTGAACACCCACGCGACAGCACGGCCACCCGCGAGCGGCTCCTCAACTCGTACCAGCAGCTCATCATCGATCACGGTGAGCGCGCCGCAACGCTTGATGCCGTCGCCCGCGAGGCCGGCGTATCCAAGGGCGGTCTCCTGTACCACTTCCCCAGCAAGGAGGCGCTCAACGACGGGATGATCAATCGGCTCGATGAGATGGTTGAACAGGACATCATCACGATTCGGACCGCCCCGGACGGCGCCGTTGAGTATTTCCTTCGCTCGTGCGTTGTGACCGACTCCCCCTACGACCACGCCATCAGCGCAACCATCCGGCTTGCGCAGCTCCCCCACGCCGCGGCGGCGGACGCCGTCGACCGCATGCGCGCCCGGTGGGTTGACGTTCTTGCCGAGGCAACCGGCGACCGTGACCTCGCCGTCCTTGTCGCCGTTGCGGGTGAGGGCATTTACACTCTCGCCGGGCACGGCGGAGGCCCGGAGGGAAGCGTGGCCACAAACGAATTGGCGCCGATCCTTCGCGTACTCGCGAGGACCGGCGCCACGGCGGGAGCCGCCATCACCACCTAGTCGGTGATGGTGATCCGCTTTACAACGTTGGCGCCGATCGCCTCAGCCACACCGTCGAGGATGCTGTCCTCGACCAGCGAGTCAACCGTCAACACACCCAGCGCCTGACCACCGACGGAGCGACGGGCGATCTGCATTCCGGCGATGTTGATGTCAGCCGAGCCCAGCGCCTGACCAAACTGAGCCACAATGCCGGGACGGTCGGTGTACAGCATGACGATGTGGTGCTCCTCGATGGGCACCTCAACGTCATAGCCGTTGATCTCAACGATCTTCTCGACCTGCTTGGTCCCGGTCAGGGTTCCGGCGACGGAGATCTGGCTTCCGTCACTCAGCGCGCCGCGCAGGCGGATGACGTTGCGGTACTCGTCGCTGTCCGAATCCGTGAGCAGACGCACCTCAACCCCACGCTGCTCGGCCAGGAGTGGAGCATTCACGTAGGAGACCGACTCGCTCACAATGTTGGTGAAGATGCCCTTCAGCGCGGCAAGCTTCAGAACACTGACGTCGTAGTCGTTGAGCTCACCGTGAACCTCAACGTCAACACTCGTCAGCGACGCCGTCGCAATGGCCGCAAAGACCTGACCAAGCTTCTCAACGAGCGGGATGCCGGGGCGAACGTACGGGTCGATGGCTCCACCGGCGACGTTGACCGCGTCGGGGACCAGCTCGCCTCCGAGTGCAAGACGTACCGAGCGTGCAACAGAGACACCGGCCTTCTCCTGCGCCTCGTGGGTTGAAGCACCCAGGTGCGGTGTGGTGATGATGTTCGACAGCCCGAGGAGCGGGGAACCGGTCGGGGGCTCCGAGACAAAAACGTCGAGTCCCGCACCCGCGATCGTTCCGGCGGTGAGTGCCTCGTGCAGCGCGTCCTCGTCAACAAGTCCACCGCGGGCCACGTTCACCACAAAGGCTGTCGGCTTCATCAGCTTGAGCTGCTCGGTGCCGATCATGCCGAGTGTCTCCGGCGTGCGGGGCATGTGGATGGTGATGAAATCGGAGCTGGCCAGCAGCTCGTCAAGGCTGAGCAGTGTGACACCCAGCTGCTGCGCACGGGCCGAGGTGACGTAGGGGTCGTAGGCCACAACGTTCACGCCGAACGCCTGAAGGCGCGCCGTGATGAGAGCACCGATGCGGCCGAGACCGATGATGCCGACCGTCTTTTCGTACAGCTCAACACCGGTGTAGGCGCTGCGCTTCCACTGTCCCTGAGCCAGCGCCGCGTCGGCGGCTGGAATGTGGCGGGCCAGGCTGAGGATGTGACCAACGGTGAGCTCCGCGGCCGAAATGATGTTGGAGGTTGGCGCGTTCACAACCATCACACCGGCCGACGTCGCCGCCTTGATGTCAACGTTGTCCAGACCGACACCGGCGCGGGCGATGACCTTGAGCGACGGTGCGGCGGCGATTGCCTCCGCGTCAACCTGGGTCGCCGAGCGAACCAGGATGGCGTCTGCCTCGGCCAGCGCGGCAAGCAGGGCGGGACGATCGGTGCCGTCAACGGATCGGACGTCAAAGTCCGGCCCGAGGGCGTCGATGGTGGCGGGTGAGAGCTGTTCAGCGATCAGAACGACCGGTTGTGACACGGATAAACCCTTCGAGACTGTCGATGTGGTGATGCACGCTGCACCCTCGAAGCGTGTAACTCCACCCTAGTGCAGGCACATCATCCAAACGCGCCCGTGACGACGCCAAAACGAGTGTGTGACCGCTAGACGAACAGCGACACGGACGAGCTGAACTGCCCGAGGATGTTCAACGAGATCACCGCGCTGAGCGCCACAGCGGCCAGATACACCAGCAGACGCGCAAGAAAATCCCGGCCACGGCCCAGATACGCCGCCACGAAGAAGAGCACAACGGGCGAAAGGATGCCAAGCCCGAGAACCAGCCAGCCCATGACGGACAGGCTTGTATCCAGTGCACCGGCCAGAGCCAGCGACCCGATCAGATTGCCGATTGCCTCAAACACGTCGTAGGCCAGCAGCAGGGCAAACGGTATTGCGAGCAGAACCTCACCCAGCGGCAGGGTTCGCCGCGTCCCGGTCCCGACCTCGTCAGCGGCGGTCGCGGACCGCTCCCCTACCCCGTGCGATCCCGTCGCATCCGTCACGGTCTCCGGCGTGTTCTTGCCCACGGGCTCTCCCGTTCCCTCGGTCATGACTGCATCACAAACGGCCACGGCACAAGCAGGACAACACCAACGGCCGCCCACGCCAGTCGCCATCCCACGGCTTTGTTCCGCCCAAGCCACAGCACAGCCGCGGCCCACAGCGCCGGTGCGGCGATGGCGAACACTCGGCCGAGACCGGCCATAAACGCCTCAACCGAGTTGAGACTGTCAAAGGAGACGACTCTGCCGGAACCGATGACCCACCCGATCGTGTAGAGCAGATAGATCCCGGCCAGCACACCAACACTCAGCAACGCAACAGACCCGAGCTGCTGAGTATCGCGTTCCTCACCGTCTGATGCCTCAACGTGTTCGAACGGAGCGTTCTGGTCCTGCACCGATTCGGGCTGAGCGACCAACGCCGTGACGGGCTCATCGGTCGACGATGCAGCGGCGTCCGCAGGTGCGTCCTCAGCCACAATCGGATCAGCGACAGAAGGCGGAACGGCTGCCGCTCGTTTTTTGCTTTGCCGGAGCGGAAGCGGGGTCGCGTCGTCGTCCCCCGCCCAGCTCAGGGCATCATCGTCAGGGTCCACAGCCATGCCTCCATGCTACCGCCGTGATCTGCCGTTTAACGGCCGACGGGGTCCACAACACCTGTTGTGGACCCCGGCGGATGAAACGTTGACTAGCGCGCGACGCTGCCGTCGGTGTAGTCGTCGTCGTTTGAGGAGTTCCAGGAGAACAGCTTGCGCAGTTCACGACCGGTGGTCTCGATGAGGTGGCCCTCGCCCTTTGCGCGGAGCGCAAGGAACTCGGTGCCGCCGTTGTCCTGGTCGTCGATGAAGCGCTTGGCGAATGCACCCGACTGGATGTCAGCGAGAACAGCCTTCATGTTCTCCTTGACGCTCGGGTCGATGACGCGCGGGCCGGAGACGTAGTCGCCGTACTCAGCGGTGTCGGAGACGCTCCAACGCTGCTTGGCGATGCCACCCTCCCACATCAGGTCAACAATGAGCTTGAGCTCGTGCAGAACCTCGAAGTAGGCGATCTGCGGCTGGTAACCGGCCTCAACCAGGGTCTCGAAGCCGTACTGAACCAGCTGCGAGGTTCCACCGCAGAGAACAGCCTGCTCACCGAACAGGTCGGTCTCGGTCTCCTCGGTGAAGGTGGTCTTGATGACACCAGCGCGAGTACCACCGATGGCCTTGGCGTAGGACAGGGCAATGTCCCAGGCCTTGCCGGTTGCGTCAACCTCAACGGCAACGATGTCGGGGATTCCACGGCCAGCAACAAACTCGCGACGCACGGTGTGGCCCGGAGCCTTCGGGGCGATCAGGACAACGTCAACACCGGCAGGGGCCTCGATGTAGCCAAAGCGGATGTTGAAGCCGTGAGCAAACGCCAGGGTCTTGCCCTCGGTCAGCTTGTCCTTGACGGAGTCGCTGAAGATCGAACGCTGGTGCTGGTCCGGCGCCAG
>JBQELM010000137.1:0-5971 GCA_052103915.1 Mycetocola sp.
CCGTAGAGCATGTGCGTATGCCGTCGTATTGATCCAACTTTCGGCATGGTTCCGGGCCACAGCGCTCTGTCACAACTGTCACATTGTGCCGATGCGCACATTCCCCGACTTTACGGGGCAGTTGGCTCAGAGCCCCGCCATCTTGCCTTGCTGAAATGTTACCGGTAACTTTCTCTGTTACACGACTTGATTCATCGTCGAACGAGTCCGAACAGGAGACGATCCATGCGATATCCCCCGTCCGTGCGGCGCACCCTCGCCGCGGTCACAAGCGCAGCGCTTGTCGCCACGACCTTCCTGCTTGTTCCCCCCGCAGCCCAAACCGCGACAGCCGCTGAACCCGTTGACGGCATGGTCGCCTGGTACCCGCTTGATGAAAGCAGCGGAAACCAGGCAGCCGACGCGTCAGGGCACGGCCGCACGGCCACCGTTGAGGGCGACGCACGCTGGAACGACGGATACGGTTTCCGCTTCAGCGGCGGAAACAACAGCTCGGGCAACGCCCTCAAGCTTCCCAACAACATTGCCCAGGGCCTGAACGCCATCACCGTCAGCTACGACGTCTGGGTTGACCCCTCGCTGAGCGGTCAGCACTTTGTCTACAACATCGGTAACACGGCCGTCGGAACCCCCCAGTCCGGCACCGGCTACCTGTTTAACACCACCGTGCCCTACCAGGCCAAGATCTCCTCTGCCGCCTGGGGCGCAGAACAGAGCACCAACGCGGGAAAGAACCTGGCCCGCGGCGAGTGGAAGCGTGTGACCTACACACAGGCCAACGGCGTTGGCACCCTCTACGACGATGAGACACAGGTCGCCCGCAACACCGGGATCACCATCACACCCGGCCAGATCGGCAACGGGACAACCACCCGCAACTACATCGGCCGCTCCGCCTACCAGGCCGACAGCTCGTTCAAGGGTGTCATCCGCGATTTCCGCATCTACGACCACGCGCTCAGCGCCGACAGCATCAGCGACATCATCAGCGACAGCCGTGGTGACCTGGTTGACGCCGATGCGCTCTGGACAGAAACAGCCCTCGGCGACACCAGCGAGGTCACCCGCGCGCTGACGCTCCCGACCGCTGGGCCGCTCGGCGCAAAAATCAGCTGGGCCAGCTCTGACCCCGACGTCGTGTCCGCCGCTGGCGCCGTCACCCGCAACACCGACGACCGGACCGTCACCCTGACGGCAACCATCGCCGCGGGCGCAACCAGCACAACCCGCGACATCCGCGTCACGGTCATCGGCTCTGAGTCACCGGACCAGAGCGCCGTGGAGGAAGCAGCGGCCGAGCTTGAGGTGCACAACATCTCAGACGTGCGCGGCAACCTGACGCTGCCCGACACCGCCGACGGCATCCCCGTCACCTGGTCGTCGGACAACACCGACGTCATCAGCACGGACGGCATCGTGACCCGACCGGCTCACGGATCAGACAACACCACCGTTGAGCTGACCGCGACCGTAACCCGCGGCGAAGGAACAACCACCAGGACGTTCACCGCGAAGGTCCCTGCCCTGCCCGCCCCCGTGAAGCCGGAAGCGTACCTGTTCAGCTACTTCACCGCCGACAGCGTCGCAGGCGAAAAGATCTACCTGGGTGCCTCCAACGGCAACAACGCCCGCGACTGGATCGACCTCAACGGCGGCAAGCCGGTATTCACCTCGGACAAGAGCACAACGGGTCTGCGCGACCCGTTCATCCTGCGCTCCCCCGAGGGCGACAAGTTCTACATGATCGCCACCGACCTCTCCATCGGCGGAGGAACAAGCTGGGATGCCTCGCAGCGCCAGGGCAGCCAGTACATCGAGGTCTGGGAGTCAACAGACCTGGTGAACTGGTCTGAACAGCGCCACGTGAAGGTCTCACCCAACAACGCCGGCAACACCTGGGCCCCGGAGGCGTACTACGACTCCTCGCTGGGTGAGTACGTGGTGTTCTGGGCGTCAAAGCTGTACCCGGAAACCGACCCAGGCCACACCACAGGCCAGCCGAACCGGATGATGTACGCCACCACGCGTGACTTCCACACCTTCTCCGAGGCGAAGATCTGGCAGGACACCGGAATCTCCCGCATCGACAGCACTGTGATCGAGGAAGACGGCACCTACTACCGGTACACCAAGGACGAGGGCCGCGAGTTTGGCACCCTCGACATCTTTGAGGAGACCTCAACCACCCTCACTGCCCCCACCACAAAGGAGCAGGGCGAGTGGACGATGGGCGACAAGTTCATCGGTGCCACAGCCGGAACCGGAGCCGTTGAGGGTCCGACCGTGTTCAAGGCCAACCCCGGTGACGTCAACGGCGAGGGCTACTACCTGTTTGTTGACGAGTTCAGTGGACGTAAGTACATTCCGCTGTTCTCCAAGACACTGGACAACGCCAGCTGGAGCGTTCCCAGCAGCTACCAGCTGCCGCCCACCGCTCCGCGCCACGGCACGGTTCTGCCCGTGACCGCTAGCGAGTACAAGGCCATCATGGCGACGTACCTGCCGGAGGTCTCAGCGGTTGCCCCCATCGAGCGCCGCACGGACGTTGGCACGGCAGCTCAACTGCCCGCCAAGGTCGACGTCAGCTTTGCTGACAACTCAACCCAGAAGCTCGCCGTCACCTGGGACACCCCGTCCCCCGCCGACTACTACGAGCGTCCCGGCACCATCACGGTGTCAGGAACGGTTGCAGGAATCGAGCAGAAGGCTCTGGTCACAATCACCGTTGGTGACGGGTCTGAGGCCAGCGACGACCTGCTGCTGAGCTACGACTTCTCGAAGCGCTCAGGCTCAACAATTCCCGACCAGTCGGGCAACGGCAACGACGGAACCATCCGCGGAACCGGCGCAACCGTTTCGGGCGACGAGCTCATCCTCCCGGGTGGCTCATCCAGCAGCGGTGCCGGATTTGTGGAGATCCCCCGCGGAACGTTTGACGGCCAGGACACCCTGACCATCTCCACGTGGCTGCGCAACGACACGGGCGCGGGCAACTACGCCGCCATGTTCTTTGGCTCGTCGGCCAACCCGCCGTCAAGCTACTGGCTGCTCAACCCACGGAACACCGCCAACCAGTTCAAGTCGGTCATCACCAACTCGACCAACGCGAGCGCACCGTGGGGAACCGAGTACGGTATCTCACCGACCAACGCCAGCCAGGGCATCGCCGGTCCCCGGACCGGTTCCGACTGGGGCCTGTACACCACCGTGATCGAGCCGGGAAAGATCACGGGGTACCTCAACGGTGACCTGATCGGTTCCGTTGCCACCACGCGCACGGTGTCCAGCTTCGGAAGCAACCTGGTGTCGTACATCGGCAAGTCGTCCTACCCTGACGCCTTCTACAAGGGTGGCGTCCGCGACGTCACCGTCAGCACGGAGGCGGCCACGGCCGCAGACGTGAAGGCGGAGTACTACAACGGTGTCACCGACACCGCCGTCATCGATAAAGCCCTTGAGGCCGACGCGAAGGCGATCAACCTGGGCTCCGACCGCGTCATCGCAAACCTGACACTGCCCGCCCAGGGTGGAAACGGCTCTGCGATTGTCTGGACCAGTTCAGACACCGCCCGTGTTGCAGCGGACGGAACCGTCACCCGACCGGCAGACGCCGACGCAGCCGTCACCCTGACGGCAACGCTGACGCTTGCGGGCCGCAGCATCACCCGCGAGTTCCCGCTCACGGTTCTGGCCGACAACCCACAGAACGACGTGGATGTTGTGGCGGATGGCTACACGATCGGGATCAGTCACGTCTGGAACGACATCACGCTGGTCACCGAGATCGGCGACGTTGAGGTGGCCTGGTCTTCCTCCGCGTCCGATGTTCTGGACGGATCAGGTGCGGTCACCCGTCAGCCCGAGCAGACGCCCGTCACACTGACCGCGACGTTCAGCAAGGGAGGGGCGAGCACCACACGCGAGTTTGAGCTCACCGTCCTGGCCGAGCAGGCCGGTTTTGTGGGCAGCTACCTGCAGACAGGGAACACCGCTCGACCCGATCTGGTCGAGGTTCTGCACCTGGGTATCTCCGCCGACGGCGAAGAATTCAGTGCACTGAACAGCGGCAAGCCCGTGCTGTACCCCACCAAGGGTTCAGTTCGATTTGGCCAGCCGGAGCTGTTCCGCAAGCCGGACGGCACCTTCGGCCTTGTCGCACCCGCCGCCGGTGCCGCGCACCAGCTGTACGTGTACGACTCAACCGATCTGGTGGCCTACACCAACGAGCGTCTGGTGACGTTCGCTGACGGGCTGACCGCGTCAAACGTGTCCGTCACCTACGACAACGCCACCCAGGCGTACCGCATCGAGTTCACCGCGGGTGACAGCAACCGCCACCAGGTGACCACCGCTGACTTTAAGACGTTCAGCGCGCCAGTCGCCGTACAGGCCCGCATCATGCCCGCCGTTGCCGGTGCCGAGTACCCCAGTGGTGCTGTGGGAACCGACAGCATCGGTGTGACGCAGTCCGAGTACAACCGGGTCTCAGGCAAGCTGGGCCGTGTGGTCAACACCGGCGTGGCCGGCCTTGACACGATCACGGTCGAGCAGGGCACGGACGCTCCCGAGTTGGCCGCAACCGCTGAGGTTGAGTACAACTCAGGCAGCACAAGCCGCTTCCCGATCAGCTGGGATGAGGACTCCCGTGACGCCGTTGACACCAGCACTCCGGGTGAGTACGTCGTCAGTGGAACCGTGGAGGCACCGCGCTACAACGACCCGCTGGTTGAGCGTCGCGCCGACCCGGACGTCACCATCGGTGACGACGGCTGGTACTACTTCACCGGTTCCTACCCGATGACCCGCCAGAGCGACCCGGACGGGTACGACCGCGTTGTTCTGCGTCGTTCGGAGACCATCAACGGTCTGGGAACGGCCGAGGAGGTCACCATCTGGCACGAGAAGGACGACCCGACCCTGAACCGCTACATCTGGGCTCCTGAGCTCCAGAAGATCGGCGACGACTGGTACATCCTCTTCACCGCTGCCCGTGGTGGCGGCGTCTGGGACATCCGCCCAGCCATGCTGAAGTTCACCGGCGACGAGTTCACCGGCGAGCAGGTCATGGACGCGGCCAACTGGACCAGCCTCGGCCAGGTCAAAGCCGCCCCGGGTGACAGCAACGCGTTCACCAGCTTCTCGCTGGACATGACCGCGTTTGAGCAGGACGGCCGTCACTACCTGATCTGGGCGGAGAAGCCGTCTGGTTCGATGCTCCGCATGGGTGAAATTGACCCGGCCGACCCGACCCAGCTGCTTGGCCCGTCGATTCTGCTCGCAGAGCCGACCCAGGCGTGGGAGCGCAACGACGGTCAGGCCGTTGATGAGGGCGCAGCCGTCATCAAGAAGGACGGCAAGATCTTCATCTCGTTCTCTGCCTCAACGGTGGATGACAAGTACTCCGTTGGTCTGCTGACCGCGGATGAGGACGCCGACCTGATGGACCCGGCATCGTGGGCCAAGACCGGTTACCCGCTGCTCACCACGACCGATGTTCCCGGCCAGGTTGGTCCCGGGCACAACTCGTTCACCGTGGACGAGTGGGGTAACCCGGTGATCGTGTTCCACTCCCGTACGGTCAACGACACCACGAACCCCGGCGAGGCAACCGACATGGGGCTGTTTGACCCGCGTCGTCACGCCAGGGCGAAGACGGTGCACTTTGACCTGGACGGCGCCCCCGTGTTCAACATGACCGCGGAGGAGGAGCTGAACCCGGAGTTTGCGCGGGTGACGCAGACCGTTGTGGTGACGGCGGATGAGGTGACGCCGGAGCCGACCACGGAGCCGACGACCGAGCCCACCACGGAGCCCACGACCGAGCCGACCACCGGCCCGACGACGGAGCCCACCACCGGCCCGAGCGTTGCCCCCACCGATGGCGAGGGAAGCGGCCCCAGCGGTCAGCCGACCACAGCCCCCGGTGATGGCGGTTCCGACGGAAGCAGTGCCACACCCGCACCGGGTGCAG
>JBQELM010000138.1:0-5050 GCA_052103915.1 Mycetocola sp.
CATAAGCCCATCCTAGTCGTCGAGGGGTGCCACAGATCGGGAGAACACTCATCAGTATCCGGTGGCCACAACGTCGCCGGTCACCAGACGAGCGTGCCAGGCCACAGCCGATTGGTCGGTCAGTGTCGCGATCTGATCAACCACAACACGACGACGTTCCGCGTCGTCCGAGCAGTCACGCCAGCGAGCGGCGTGAACGGTGTCCAGCACGCTGTCACCACCGTCCCAGAGCGCATCGGCCAGGGTCGTCAGCAGCTCCCGCTGGCGCAGGTAGATGGGCTGACGCTGGTCACTCGCCATCACAAAGTTGGCCACAACACCCTTCAGCACCGCGATCTCCGCGCGCACGGCGTGCGGCACAACCAGGTCGGCGCCAAAGCGGGCAAGACTCTCCTCCGGGTACGCCGCTCGTGTGGCGCGCATCGCACCGCTGGAGAAGCGTCCGATCATCTGCGAGGTGAAGTTCTTGAGCTGTGCCAGCTCGGCAAAAGACCCCGTCCACCGCCTGATCCACGACTCCTCCGCGGCGAGACGTTCAAAAGCCTCGGCGATCTCATCCGCGGTGAACTCATCGCCAGCCCAGCGCACAATCGCCGCAATGAGGGAATCGTGCCCGGCCCTGGCACTCAAAAACGCCGGGTCGATGTACTCGTTGACGATCGCGTCCTCAAAGTCGTGCACCGAGTATGCGATGTCATCGGAGAGGTCCATGACCTGAGCCTCGATGCACGGCCGGCGCTCCGGGGCTCCATCACGGAGCCAGAGGAAGACCTCGCGGTCGTCGTCAAAGAATCCAAACTTCTGACGTCCACCCGGGTCAGGAACGCCCTCAGACTGCGGCCAGGGGTACTTGCAGCTGGCGTCAAGGCTGGCCCTGGTGAGGTTCAGCCCGTAGCTGCGGCCGTCAGGCCCGATGACCTTGGGCTCCGTGCGGGACAGGATCCTCAGGGTCTGGGCGTTGCCCTCAAAACCGCCGATCAGTCGGGACCACTCGTTGAGCGCGCGCTCACCATTGTGCCCAAAGGGCGGGTGGCCCAGATCGTGGGCGAGGCAGGCCGTGTCAACCACGTCGGGATCCAGGGCAAGCCGAGTGGCAAGCTCACGTCCGATCTGGGCGACCTCAAGAGAGTGCGTCAGCCTGTTCCGGGCAAAGTCGACCCCTGCCGTTGGGGACAGCACCTGCGTCTTTGCGGAAAGACGACGCAACGAACTCGAGTGCAGAAGCCTGGCACGGTCGCGAGCAAAGTCGCTTCGCCTGGAGGAGTGATCCTCCGGCAGCCAGCGCTCCTCGTCGCGGTCCCGGTAGCCCGACCAGCGCTGACTAACCTCCACTGGTGTCGCCCTCTCCCTCGGTCAAACCGCAGCGCTCGGTGTCATCCAGCTCACGCGAGTTCAGCCAGCCGTCCGGCAGTGCCGGGCGCTTGGGTGTCCCCGCGCGTCCACGCGGCCCCTCCACACCATCACCGGGGTAGGGCTGGCTGTGGTCAAGCCCAGCCAGGAGCTCGTCCAGCTGCTCAAGGGTGTTCACCGTTGCCAGCTGCGCCCGCAGCTCACCACCAACCGGGTAGCCCTTGAAGTACCAGGCGACGTGCTTGCGGACGTCGCGGCAGCCCCGCTCCTCGCTGTCAAAGAACTCGCTCAGCAGTTCCGCGTGGCGGCGGAACGCGGCGGCCACCTCGCTCAGACCGGGACGGTGCCGCGTGTCAGATCCGGCAAAGGCCGCAGCCAGGTCGCCAAACAGCCAGGGCCGTCCCAGGCAGCCACGCCCGACCACAACACCGTCGCAGCCGGTCTCGTCCATCATCCTCAGCGCGTCCTCTGCACTCCAGATGTCGCCGTTACCCAGGATCGGGACCCCGGTAATGGTCTCCTTCAGCGTGGCGATGGCGCCCCAGTCGGCCTGACCGGAGTAGTGCTGTGCCGCGGTTCGACCGTGGAGCGCGATGCTGGCGACACCGGCCTGCTCGGCGGCTTTCGCCGCGTCAAGGTAGGTCAGGTGCTCGTCATCAATGCCCTTGCGCATCTTGATCGTCAGAGGAACGTCCCTAGCTGCTGTGACAGCCGAGCGCACGATGCGTTCGAAGAGGGTTGCCTTCCACGGCAAGGCTGCTCCCCCACCCTTTCGGGTGACCTTCGGCACGGGGCAGCCAAAGTTGAGGTCAATGTGATCGGCACGATCCTCCGCCACCAGGATACGAACGCTCTCCGCAATGGTGTCGGGATCAACGCCGTACAGCTGAATGCTTCGGATGTTCTCCGACGGGTGATGCGTGATCAGCCGCATGGTCTCTGGTGTGCGCTCCACAAGTGCCCGTGCCGTGATCATTTCACTGACATACAGGCCGGCACCGTACTCGCGGCAGAGTCGCCGGAAAGCGGTATTTGTGATCCCAGCCATGGGGGCAAGCACCACGGGGGTGTCGAGGGCGATGGAACCGATCGACAGTGCGGGAGTCGGATTTATTGTGGAGGTAGACATGACGTTTTTTATTCTCCCAGAAAGGTGCGGTAAACGATGACGGATCACCGCAACAGCTCAGAGCCGGACGACCGTGCAGCGCAGGACGCGCACACCCGAGGTCTCGCCGTCACGTTCATAGACAATCATGAGGCGCGGTCACTGCCGGAGGCGGCAGCGGCCATCGGCATCGCGCCCGCGCAGCTCTATAAGTCGATGCTGGTCAGGGTCAGTACCGATCACTACGTCCTGGCCCTTGTTCCCGGTGATCGCAGCATCTCGTGGCCGCTGCTGCGCCGCGCAGTTGGCGTCAACCGGCTGACCCTGCCGGACGCCGACGAGGCGTTTACCGCGACCGGTTACCGTCGGGGCACCATTACGCCGCTGGGCTGCACTCCCCCGCGTGACGTCATCATCGATGAGCAGGCCAGGGGTCAGCGCATCGGCATCGGTTCGGGTGTCGCCGGGCGCAGTGCACTGGTGAACGCTGACGAGTTGATTCAGGCCTACGGCGCAACCGTGGCACCCATTTCGGCAGAGCCCGCCGCGTAGCCCCGTCGTGGGGTGTCCCGAGAGCCGGGCTCACCCCACGACCATACGGTCCCTAGCCGGGTGCTGCGGTCTCGGCGTGCTCGGACGTATCGCTAGCTGTCGCTGCCCCGCCCGGGATGTGGCAGACCCCATCAACGCAGATCGCTGAATCGCTGTCCCCCAGGATCGTCAGACCCGGGAACGCCGCCTGCTCGGCCATCACTCGCCGTCCCGACCCGCCGAGGGGGTTTCGGAGGGGACGGCGTTCGCACCCTCACCCTCCGATGCCGCGGCTGCACGCTCTCCGATGACCTGACGGAGGACCTGTTCAAAGGTCGCCGTCTCCTGGGCGCCGGACACGCCGTACTTTCCGTCGAGGACAAAAAACGGAACGCCGGGAACGCCCAGACGCTGTGCCTCGCTGATGTCGGCGTCAACGCTGTCGCGGAAACGGCCGGACTCCAGGGCCTCGCGGGCCGCGTCACCGTCCAGACCGGCTTCGCCCGCAATCCCAACCAGATCGTCAACGCTGCGAACGGAGCGGCCCTCGGTGAAGTAGGCACGGAACAGCACCTCAAGTACCGCACGCTCCTGGCCGGACTCGGCGGCCCAGTGCAGGAGCTCGTGTGCGCGCCGGGTGTTGGCGTGCTGAAGAACATCAAAGTTGTACTCAAGCCCGGTTGATGCAGCGACCTGCGTGACACGGTCAAGCATCTGAGAGACCTGCTCGGCGGGCAGACCCTTGTGTGCGACAAGGAAGTCCGTCTCAGATCCGGCAAAGTTCTCCGGGGTGTCTGGGGCAAGTTCGTAGGAGTGCAGTCGGGTCACAACCGTCGCCGTTCCGTCCGCCTCAACGGCGGATACGGCCTGATCAAAACGGGTCTTCCCGATGTAGCACCAGGGGCAGGCGATGTCAGACCAGATGTCAACAATGAGGGTGTCAGTCACGGATGGTGCAACGTGCACGCACCGCGGCGTATTCCCTCATCGCGGTGAGATCCAGCGACCGTGCTCGGGGTCGCGCGCCCCGACTGCGCAGCACTGCTCACGGCCGCTCGCGCTACGGCGACTCCGTTGGCGCATCAACGGCCCCACCAAACCGGCGGTCCCGAGACACGTACTCGCTGATCGCCCCCCACAGGTGTTCACGACGGAAGTCAGGCCACAGCGTGTCAAGGAACACCATCTCGGCGTACGCGCTCTGCCAGAGCAGGAAGTTGGATGTTCTCTGCTCCCCACTCGACCGCACAAAAAGATCAACCGGGCGCATCTGGGGCTGATACAGGTGCGCGGCAATGGTCTTCTCTGTGATCTTTCGACCGCTCAACCGGCCAGCGGCCACCTCATCAGCAATCACCCGAACCGCGTCAACGATTTCGTTCCGTCCGCCGTAGTTCACACACATGTTCAACACCATTCCGGTGTTCGACCTGGTGAGTTCCTCCGCAAAACGCAGCTCGTTCAGCACCGACTTCCACAGCTTCGGCTCGCGCCCCGTCCACCTGACCTGGACGTTCCAGTCATTGAGCTGGTCCCGGCGACGGTGCAGGACCTGGCGGTTAAAGCCCATCAGGAATCGGACCTCGTCGGCCGAACGCGCCCAGTTCTCCGTCGAAAATGCGTACAGGCTGAGTTCCTTCACCCCGGCCTGCACCGCACCAGCAACCACATCAAGCATGGTCTCCTCACCCGCGCGGTGCCCCTCAACGCGGGGAAGCCCCTGCCGGTTGGCCCAACGCCCGTTGCCATCCATCACGATGGCGACATGCTCAGGAACCGAGCCAGCAGGAAACTGTGGCGGCTGCTCACCCGTCCAGTCGAGTGGCCGCAGCGGGGCGGCGTCCCTGTGGGTAAAACGGAAGGGCTTCACGGGGTACGTTGCTCACTTTCAACATGGGACAGCGACCGAAGGCTTCGATCAAGATGCCAATGGGTGTACGCAGAGACAATACCGCCAGCACGCGCTCGAACAGCATCCGTGCTCTGCTCAGCCACAGCCCAATCCCCGCGGAGCAGAGCAATCAGGTGTTCCCGAGTGACCGCATCAAGGATGGGGCTTCC
>JBQELM010000138.1:5060-5958 GCA_052103915.1 Mycetocola sp.
TGGAGCAGACCGCTCCGCCCAGCTGAACAACAAGTCGCTCGTGCGGGCCGGGGGCACCACAGCGGGCACAGGCGCCAAAGCTTGGCTCCCAACCCGCAAGCGACAGCGCCCGCAGCAGGTACGAGTCCCTGGACAGCTCTGAGGGGTGCTCCCCCCGCGACAGTGAGCGAAGTGCACCAACAAGGAGCAGGTACTGCTGAATCGACGACTCCGACTCACTCAACCGGTCGGCTGTTTCAACCATGACACTCGCCGCCGTATAGCGGGAGTACTCGGTGACGATGGGGGCACCGTAGCTGGCCAGTGCTTCCGCCTGCGTGATCGTGTCAAGGCTGCGTCCCTCGTACAGCTGGACGTCAACAACCATGAACGGTTCAAGCCGTGCGCCAAAACGACTGCTTGTCCGGCGTACGCCCTTAGCAACGGCACGGATCTTGCCGTGCCGACGCGACAGCATCGTGATGATTCGGTCCGCCTCACCCAGCTTGTGGGTGCGGAGGACAACGGCCTCATCTCGGTACAACGGCATAGTTCAATTATCGTGCAGTCGAATGGCGAAGCACACCCGGATCAGGATTGAATGGGTCCGTGTCTTCACCCTTCCTGATTCCGATGTGGCTTGACCTGTTAGCCGTTGGCGTCGGCGCCGTGCAGGGCGCCATGTTTGCCGGTCGACTTGTTGAACGGGGCCTTGACCTGCTTGGCATCGTGATCATCGGAATCGCCGTGGGCCTTGGTGGCGGTTTTGCCAGGGACATCCTGATTGGCGTACCTCCCGCGACCATGCAGGACAACGGCTACCTGTTTGTTGCCGCGGGAAGCGCGCTCCTTGGCATGCTGCTGTTGCGCGTGTTCTCCCGGGTGGAGTGGCTCATCATCGGCCTGGATGCTCTCGCCC